>NZ_PJBK01000024.1:0-51688 GCF_002836155.1 Pseudoalteromonas sp. GutCa3
TTTTTAAGTGGCTTTGTTGTTTTTAATTTTTGTGAATTTACAAATAAGGAAGGCTCACTTGTACGTTTAAGCCGCCCTCTATTTTGTTATGTAAACTTATATGCCCCTGGTGCGCTTCTGCTATTTCTCTGCATAAGGCTAGCCCTAAACCACTCCCCGTACTTTTTGTAGAATAAAAGGGCACTAAAGCATTTGCCATTACTTGCTCGCTCATTCCTTTGCCGCAGTCGCTCACATTTATAACACAAGCTTGGGGTACAAATTCGACCTGAATATGTATTTCATTGGAGTTGGAGCCTGACTCGTGTGAATTTTTTAATAGGTTTATGAGCAGCTGCTCGAGTTGGGCTTGATCAGCTTGTAATTCATTGTGTGAATTTTTTATTTCGTAGCTAAATTGCCAGTGATTTTTTAAATTATTGAGTGTGTTTTGCCAGTTAATCCGTGTTTTTTGTGGCTGAGGTAATTTAGCAAACTTGCCATAGCCTTGTACAAATTCAGTTAAATGACTAATTCGCTCATCAATAGTTGCAAATACACGGGCAAGGCGGGGCTCATCAACTTTATTTGCGAGCAATTGTGCGCTGTGTAACATGGACGACATAGGGCCGAGTGAATTATTCAATTCGTGGCTGATAATGCGTATTACCTTTTTCCACACGGCAACTTCTTGGCGACTAAGCTCACGGGTTAATTGTTTAAATATATATAAATGATGCTTTTGGTTATTGAGTAAAAACTCCCCGGTGGCTAAATGCCAAGTTTGCGAGTCTTGATTCTCTATTTCTATATTAAAGAGGCCATCAACACCGTGCTCTATAGCTGCTATTAATTGCAGGGGCGAATTTTCGAGCAATTTACTTAGCTGCATACCTTCAAGGCGGGTTGCGCTATTAAATAAACTACGGCTAATTAAATTACTAAATACCACCGTATTATTATCATTGACCAGTAATAACGCTTGCGGCGAGCTTTGCAATACTTTATCAAGCATTAACTCGCGCTGGTAAATCCATTGTTTTTCTTGGCGAAGCTGTTTAGCGGTTTGATTATAAAGTCGGCATAGTTTTCCAAGTTCATCATTACTTTTATACGCTAGTAAGCTGGAGAGCTCACCATCTTTAAAATTAAGCAACCCGGTTTCGAGCGATTGCATGCCAAGCTTTATTGGTTTGGTGAGAGCTCTTGAAAGCAAGGTGCTAAATGCAAGCGTTAGTAATATTAAAAACAGAGTGTAGTACATATCAAAACCACTAAGTGCGGCAATAATAAAAACAGGCAGCGCGCTACAAAGTGCGCAAATTAACACAACCTTTTGGCTTAGGGTAAAGTGGCTAATAATGTTTGGCATTAATAATCAATATCCATTTTTTGTAATCGACGATAAAGAGCTTGTCGGCTTAAACCAAATTCACGGGCCACTTTGGCTATAACACCTTGATGAGCGCGCATTGCGTGTTCTATTTCCTGTTTGGTCGGTTCTGCTTTTGCTTCTTGTTGAGCAGTAACCGATGACGAAAGTGCAAAGTCATCGACTGTAAGCGCACCTGTTGGTTTTAGTACCGCTACACGTTTACAAGCATTTTCTAGCTCTCGAACGTTACCTGGCCATTTATAATGTTGAAGTGCTTGCTCTGTGTTTATAGTCAGCTCTCGGTGAGGTAAGAAGTGGCTAATGAGTGCTAAAACATCATCTTGCCTTTCGCTAAGGGCAGGCACATTGAGTTCAATTACATTAAGGCGATAATATAAGTCTTCCCTAAATCGACCTTGTTCAATTGCTTGTAGTAAGTTTTCGTTAGTAGCCGATATTACTCGCACATTTACTTTTTGTGTTTGTGTTGAGCCTAAACGTTCAAACTCGCCGGTTTGTACTACGCGTAGTAATTTTATTTGTCCTGAAAGTGGTAAATTACCAATTTCATCTAAAAATAACGTACCGCCATCAGCTGCTTCAAATCGACCAATACGTTGTTTAGTTATCCCCGTGTATGCGCCAGCTTCAGCGCCAAAAAGTTCGGCTTCTATAAGTTCTTGTGGTAGTGCGCCTGCGTTTACCTTAATAAAAGGTTGCGATACAAGTGGGGAGTTTTTTTGAATGATATGCGCAATGCACTCTTTACCACTTCCATTAGGGCCTGTAATTAATGCAGATATATCAGATTTAGCTACTTGTAGCGCCATAGTGACCAGTCGTTCCATAGCCGTGCTTTTAAATATTAGCCCGGCAAGGTCTGCGCTTTTAAATGTACCTTCACGCTCTTGTTGATGGCGATTATGTGTCGCCACTATTTTTTTAGCACAGCCTAGCTCTATTAAGTTACTGATACAAACTAGTAGTTTTGCATCATCCCAGGGTTTTGGTAAGTAATCGGCAGCACCGGCTTTTACAAGCTCAATAGCGGTAGCAAGTTCGGTCCAGGCTGTAATAAGTATAATAGGGAGGTGTGGGTTTATTTCTCGTAGTTCATAAAACAACGTTTTACCTTCTTCGCCAGAGGTTGTGTCGCTGGTAAAGTTCATGTCTTGAATTACAAGCTCAATTCGCTGATAGCGAACTATTTGCAGAGCATCAAACGGGTTTGTTGCAGTGACTACCGAAAAGTCGTGGATTTCGAGCAATAACGAAAGTGCGTCGAGTACTGCTTGGTTATCATCAACAATGAGTATTTTATGAGTCATAGGTTTTTTTTATAATTTTTTAATGGCTACACTGCCTTACTAATCAGTGTAGCATAGTGATTTTTGCATGATTTAGTAACCTAAACTCTGGATAATAAATCTACCTCAAGCGGATTCTAGGTTAAATTGTGCGAGTTGCGATACTGGGCGAAATATTAGCAGCGCGTTTAGCCGGCCCTAATACCGCAAGTAAGCTCATTAAAAATACGACAATGGCGGTAACGGCTATATAACTTGGCGGTAGTGCAGCTACAGAAAAATACTGCATTAACATTTTCCCAAGCAGTATTGCTGCTACTACACCTAAGGCTAAACCTAGGCTACAAATTAATGCATTTTCTACTAAAAAGTAGCTAACAATAGCTGACTTTCTTGCGCCAAGTGCTCTGCGTGTACCAATTTGCTTAGTACGTTTGCTAATATTAAATAAGGTTAAGCCAAAAATACCGAGAGCGGTTATAAGCACTAAAATAGTGATTAATACTATGAGCATGCGCATCATGAGGCGATCTTGAGCGGTATACTCATTTTTTAATTCATCAAGTCCTTTAATGTTGTTAATAACGCGTTTGCTGTAATTTTCGAGCATAGCATTTTCTATTTCTTTCATTACAGCTGCTCGCTGACCAGGCTCTGTACGAACGGCAACTTGTGCATAACTTGCTGCTTTAATATAAGGAATAAACGCAAGATTATCGGGTTTACTGTCTTTGAGCCACGGGCCTTTCATGTTTCCGATCACGCCAATAACTTTAAGTGGTAGGTCACCAAAATAAACTATTTTTCCTAAACCATCTCCATCAGGGTAGAGCTCATCAAGTAAGGCTTTAGTGACTATAGTGACGTTGGTGCGCTTTTGTGTAATTTCGTTTGTAACTAGCACTTCATCTTCGGTAAAGTTTCGCCCTGCAATTAAGTTAACGCCGTAGGTATTAATTGCGTGGTCATCTATAAAAAAATAAGCAGTTCTCACACTTAGGCCTTCTTGTGGAGCGGGTTGTAAATTAAAGCTCGAAGCGCTGCCACTCCCTGATAGTGGAATACTACTGCTTAATGCGGCATCGACCACGCCTGGCATTTTTCTAAGCATGCTTTCATCAAGCTCAAACTGCTGACTTAAGTTAATATCAGTACCAAAGGTCATTACATTAAACTTAAATATATCTTGTTCAGGGTAGCCCGTTTCTTGGTTTAAATAGCTAATTCTGTCTTGAATGATAAATGCAGCATTACTGACTATTGCCGTTGTGATTGCAATTTGAATTAGCAGTAATACAGCCCCCACCTTTGAGCGGCATAAGGCGTTGAATATAGGTTTTATTTCTAACATTGTTAAATTCCTTATTGGCTCTTAAGGTAAATGGCAGGGTTGGTTTTACACACTAGCCAAGCTGGGTACAAACCAGCCAAAATGCAGGTTGTAATTGCAATCAATGGGGCGCTCAATAGCATGGTTAAATCCATTGTCGCTAAGTTTTCATAGTAGTCGTAGCTTTGCCCTACGCCCATTAAGCCAAGTTGTGCTAGTACAATCCCTAGCATGCCACCTATAAAGCCAAGCATGGCGACCTCAACTAAGTGCTGTAAAAATATTTGCCTTTTACTAGCACCTAATGCGCGTCTTACACCTACTTCTGGTGCTCTGCGTAAAAACTTAGCTAAAAGTAAACCTAAAATATTGGCTAAGCAGACACCTAAGAACATAAAGCTCAGGCCCACTAAAATTTTATTGTCTTCGGTGACGACGTTGTTGTATTGCATCCATTGGTTTACATCGCGAAGTTTATACTCAAGTTCTTTACGATTAAATCGACCACGCTTTTGTTGTTCTTGCATGTAGGCTAATAAGTAATTTTGATAGGCTTGTTTTTGTTCAAGCGTATTTAGCTCTGCCCAAAACTGGATCCATACTTGCTCAGATTGCAGTTTATCTGCAAAGGTTGGTGTGTTTTCGTGTTTCCATCCATTGCTATTGCCCCAACTTACTAGCTCTTTTGCCTTTATTAAGCTAAAGGGCATAAATAACTCTTCTACTTGATTAAATGCACCGTTATTTAAATCATAATATTTAATATTGAGAGGCCAATGGTTAATAACACCAACTACTTGATAGCTTGCATCATCTAAGTAAATCAGTTCTCCGACGGAGTTTTGTCCTGCAAATAGTTTATCGTTTATCTCTTGGGTAATAACAACCACAGGTGCGGCTGAGTTTTCTTGCTCTTTGCTCCAAGCCCCTCCGTATAGAAATGACAAATTAAACATGCTAAAAAAGTCAGGCGTTGTCATGCGAGCATTACCTATAAAAGGTTTTATTTTGTCGGAGTCCAGATAAACTGAAAAGCCGGTACGCATCATAGCCACTTTTTTCTCTGACGTGGGTGCGTTTAATAAGTTCTCAGCATCTTGATAGGTCAGTTGCAGTGGCATGTTATCTTCTGTCCACCACGTACTACCATCGTCCATTGTTTGTAATTGCACACTGTAAAGTTGGCTGCTTTTTTCTGGAATAGGATCGGCCGACATCATGTGATAAACACTAAGGCTGGTCATTGTTATGCCTATACCTATCGCAATGGCAAGTACCATTAAAAAGCTAACCAGTGGGGTGCGCTTGAAGCTGCGCCAACTTAAATCTAAATAATGAATAAACATTAGTTAAACCCTCGATGCTGTTTTTATAGTTTGCGCGCCCTGATAAAGCGTAAAGTCGGCAAGTTGTCCATCAACTACTTGAATATTACGCGGAGCACGGCGGGCTAATTCGCTATCATGCGTTACCATTACAATAGTGGCACCGTCGCGATTGATTTGTTCAAGTAACTCCATAACTTGGCGAGCCATTAAGCTGTCAAGGTTACCTGTTGGCTCATCGGCAAGTAAAAAACGAGGTTTACCAGCAAGCGCACGGGCTATTGCCACACGTTGTTGCTGGCCACCAGAGAGTTGTTGAGGTAAGTGTTTAGCGCGAGATGCTAAACCAACTTGTTCAAGGCATTGCTCAATTCGACGTTTTCGCTCATTTGCTTTAATCCCTCTGTAGCGAAGAGGAACTTCTATGTTTTCATATAAATTTAAATCAGGGATCAAATTAAAGCCTTGGAATATAAAGCCAATTTTTTGATTACGTAAATCAGCACGTTGGTTATCGTTTAGGCAGCCAACATTAACGCCATCCAACAGGTATTCACCTTCGTTAAAAGGCTCGAGCATACCTGCAATATTTAAAAAGGTTGTTTTTCCTGAGCCGCTAGGACCAGTAACAGCAATAAATTCGCCTTCGTTTACTTGCAGATTAAAATCTCGAAGCGCATGGGTTTGTACCATTTCTGTTTGGTATACTTTACTTACATTGTTCATTTGTAACATGGTTGTTCCTAATTATTTTTAGCGTTGGTTGAGAACGTCTGTTTAATTTAATAAAATCGTGTTGGCTTGCTTAAAGTCGCTGTAGCTTGAAATAATAATTTCATCGTTTTCTTTTAGTCCGCTTAAAAGCTCAACCGCATTAATGCTGGTGGCGCCTATTGTAATAGGTATACGCTTTGCGATATTGCCATTGACTTTATAAGCTATAATTCCGCCTTGCTGCATAAATGGACCACGCTTTACTTGCATTACACCTTCTCGGTTGTCGAGTAAAATACGTGCAGTTAAGCGTTGGTTCTGACGAATGTTGTTAGTAACACCTTTAAACCGGACGCGTGCGGTTACTTCACGATTATTAACTTCTGGTGATATGGCGGATAAATTCCCCATCACTGTTTCATTGCCTAACTTAAGCTCTACTTCCATACCGAGCCCTAATTCGTTTGCGTAACTTTCAGGAACTTGGAGTTCGGCTTCAAAATTACTTAAGTCGACGAGAGTCATAAGAGGTTGGCTTTGCGTCACTGCGGCTTTTTGTTGCACTAATAGGTTACCCACGATCCCTGTAACGGTAGCCTTAATAGATAGGTTGCTTACTTTTCGGATTAAGTCATCAACAATAAGTTGTTGGCGGGTCACATCACTTTTAGCAGCTTGTAGTTCAAAAGCGAGCGTGTCTTTGGCAAGCAATACCTCTTGCTGCGCATGCTTATAGGAGAGCTTAGCTCGGGATAAATCATCAACTGCTTTTTCTAGATCAATTTGGCTAATTAAGTGCTTTTGTATTGATAACTGTGCGCGACGATTTTCGCGCTCAGCGGCGTTAAGCTCGACTTGTGCCATATCGAGTGTTTTATTTAAGGTGAGTGTTTGGCGTCTTGCTTGCAAATGTTGCCTTTGCTGTTCGCCTTCAAGTCTTTTAAGTACAGACTCCTGTTGCTTCAATTCATTAGTTAACTCAGGGCTTTGCAGCAGGGCAAGTGTGTCGCCTTGCTTTACTGTATCGCCGGCCTTTACTTTTAAATCTATAAATCCACGTTCTGGACTGTAGATTTTAGGAGCATTAGCAGCAACAATTTTACCACTGGCGGCAATGTCTCGAATGAGCGCTTTAACATGTACTTTTGCAATCTGTACTTTTGAGCGGCTAATAGAGCTTTTAGCGCTATGGCTCGTTAAAAAAATATAAGCAATTGCAGAGACTACAATGAAAACAATCGCAGTGATTATCGCGTATTTTTTATAGCTTATAGGTGCCTTTACTTGTACGTCTTGTGCGCTGGTATCTTTAATCATTTAATTTCCCCTAAATTGCTTTTATGTATTTTTCGCACAGCAGTAATAAAGCTGCTGTGCAAATAGCGGCAATAGGAGAGAGTAAAAATAAGCTTAGAGTAAACATAGTAATTCCAATTAGCGATTATATATAAAGCTATACGATTAATATGCCAATTATTATCTTATTGATATTTAAGTAATTTTATTTTTTTGTTATTGAAATTTATGTCCGCGGACAGTTTATGTGTCCGCATCGGACATAGTTTTAAATAAAAATTCACTATTAACGTACAAAAAATGACATGAACTTTCATAACTATACTAATGAGCAGCAATAATCAGGGATGTTAAGCCATTAAAGTAATGAAATAGCATAAAACTATCTAAATGTTAACTGAATAGCCCCTCTAGCGCTGAATACTTATTCACTTTCGGCCGCCTTTACGTTTACGTAAGCTGGCACGCTGAAGGCTCGTGTTTTTTACAATATGTTAAACTTGACACCAGTGTCATGAAAAAATAGTGGTTAAAATAACGCTAAATGTTAAAAATAATGATAAAAAGAAATCTTGCTATGAAGTGAGAAATATTCAAGAATGTGAATATGTATTCAAAGTGCTATTGACTCTATTTAAGATAGAGGCTAGTTTTGTCCGTCTGTTAGCAAATCGTCGAGCAGTTCATCCACGCTAACAGTGCAGCAAGGGGAGGGGTCTATGTTATACGACTCAAAGTTAGAAAAAGAAAATTGTGGCTTTGGCTTAATAGCCCAAGTTAATGGTCAAGCTAGTCATAGGCTTATTCGTACTGCTATTACGGGGCTTGATCGCATGCAGCACCGTGGTGGTATATCTGCCGATGGTAAAACAGGTGATGGCTGTGGTTTATTATTACAAAAACCAGATAGCTTTTTCCGTGCTATTGCTAGTGAACATAACTGGCACTTAGGCAAAAACTACGCAGTGGGTATGATATTTTTAAATTCAGACCCTGTTTTAGCGCAAGCTGCAAAACAAATACTTAGCGAAGAATTAGAAAAAGAAACGTTAAATATTTTAGGTTGGCGCGTTGTGCCAACCGACCCATCTATGTTGGGTCCTATTGCTGTACAGCAATTACCAGGTTTTGAACAAATTTTTGTTAGCGCGCCAGAAGGTTGGCGTTCTAAAGACTTAGAGCGTCGCTTATATGTAGCACGCCGCCGCGCTGAAAAGCGCATTGTTGATGACGAAGCTTTCTATATCGCAAGTCTATCTGGTTTGGTAACTATCTATAAAGGCTTAATGATGCCTGCAGATTTACCAAATTTTTACCTAGATTTAGCTGATATTCGTATGACGAGTGCGATTTGTGTTTTCCATCAGCGCTTTTCTACTAATACTCAGCCGCGTTGGCCTTTAGCTCAACCTTTCCGCTATTTAGCACACAATGGTGAAATTAATACTATTGAAGGTAACCGCCAGTGGGCACGCGCACGTTCATATAAGTTTGCGTCACCGCTTATTCCTGATTTACAAAGCGCAGCGCCGTTTGTAAACGAAACCGGCTCTGATTCATCAAGCCTAGATAATATGCTTGAGCTATTTTTAGCTGGTGGCATGGATTTATTCCGCGCTATGCGTATGCTTGTGCCACCTGCATGGCAGAAAAACCGTGCAATGGACGACGATTTACGTGCATTTTACGACTTTAACTCTATGCATATGGAACCATGGGATGGCCCCGCCGGTATTGTTATGTCGGATGGTCGTTTTGCGGCATGTAACTTAGACCGTAATGGACTTCGTCCTGCGCGTTATGTAATTACGCAAGATGGTTTTATTACACTCGCATCAGAAGTGGGTATTTGGGATTACACTGCCGATGAAGTAGTCGAAAAAGGCCGTGTAGGACCAGGTGAGCTGTTAGTAATTGATACTAAGCTTGGTAAAATTTGGCACTCAGATGAAATCGATCAAGATTTAAAATCTCGCCATCCTTACAAGTCATGGCTTGAAGAAAACGTTAAGCGTTTAGTTCCATTTGAAGAACTTACTGAGCAAGACGCCGGTAATCGCTCATTTGATGACGAAACGCTAGCTAAATATCAAAAAATGTTTGGTTATACCAACGAAGAGCTTGATAGCGTTATTCGTGTAATGGGTGAAAACGGCCAAGAAGCAACCGGCTCAATGGGTGATGACACGCCATTTGCTGTGCTTAGTGAAGGGCATCGTTCGCTGTATGATTACTTCCGCCAAAAATTTGCGCAAGTAACAAACCCACCTATCGATCCACTGCGTGAAAATCATGTAATGTCACTTGCGACATGTATTGGTAGTGAGCAAAACGTATTTAACGAAACAACAGGCCATGCTAAGCGCCTACAGTTTGATACGCCAATTTTAATGTACGCAGACATGCAGCAGCTATTAAATGCTGATGAAGCGCATTACAGCTACTGTAAAATTGATATTACCTACACAGTTGAAGAAGGTTTAGAAAATGCGGTAACGCGTATTTGTGACCAAGCACAAGAAAAAGCAGCCGCTGGTTGTATCATGCTTATTTTAACTGACCGTAACTTTAATGAAGCAAATTTGCCGATTCCAGCAGCTATGGCTGTAGGTGCGGTACAAAAACGATTAGTTGATAACAATCTTCGCTGTGAATCAAACATTATCATTGAAACCGGTAGCGTGCGTGATGCGCATCAGTTTGCTGTGTTATTAGGCTTTGGTGCTACGGCAATTTATCCATACCTTGCGTATGAATCGTTAGTTGCAATGAGCGACAGCAAAATTATTAATAAGTCGTATTGCGAAGTAACTCTTGCTTACCGTAAAGCCATTAACAAGGGCTTATACAAAATCATGTCTAAAATGGGCATAAGTACGGTTGCGTCATATCGCTGCTCAATGTTGTTTGAAGCGGTTGGTTTATCTGACGCTATTGTACAAATGTGCTTTAAAGGTGTGGCGAGTCGCATACAGGGCGCATGCTTTACCGACTTTGATGACGATCAGCAAAGCTTACACAAACTCGCTCTAAGTAAGCGTAAATTATTAAGCCACGGCGGCTTGTTTAAGTACGTACATGGCGGCGAGTATCATGCTTATAATCCTGATGTAATCCAAACCCTGCAAAAAGCAGTTCGTTCTGGTGAATACAGTGATTACAGTGAATATGCAAAACTTGTTAATACGCGTCCTATTGCCACTTTACGTGACATGCTTGCGCTTAAAATTCCAGAGCAAGGCATTAGCATCGATGATGTAGAGCCTGCAGAAAACCTATACAAGCGTTTCGATTCAGCAGCAATGAGTATTGGTGCATTATCGCCAGAAGCGCATGAGGCTCTAGCAATTGCAATGAACCGCTTAGGTGGTTGTTCAAACTCTGGTGAAGGCGGTGAAGATAAGCTGCGTTATGGTACCGAGAAAAACTCGCGTATTAAGCAAGTCGCTTCAGGTCGATTTGGCGTAACGCCGCATTACTTACGCAGTGCTGACGTTATTCAAATTAAAGTAGCGCAAGGTGCAAAACCAGGCGAAGGCGGTCAATTACCGGGTGAAAAAGTAACCCCATATATTGCTAAGCTTCGTTATTCTGTTCCAGGTGTTACGTTAATTTCGCCACCACCACATCACGATATTTACTCAATTGAAGATTTAGCGCAGCTAATTTTCGATTTAAAACAAGTAAACCCTAAAGCACTTATTTCTGTAAAACTGGTTTCAGAACCAGGCGTAGGAACCATTGCGACAGGTGTTGCTAAAGCGTATGCCGATTTAATTACTATTTCTGGCTACGATGGCGGTACAGGCGCAAGCCCACTTACTTCAGTTAAATATGCAGGTAGCCCATGGGAGCTAGGACTTGCTGAAACGCAGCAAGCCCTTGTTGAAAATGGACTGCGTCATCGCATTCGTTTGCAAACTGATGGTGGCTTAAAAACAGGTTTAGATATAATTAAAGCGGCAATTTTAGGTGCAGAAAGCTTTGGCTTTGGTACCGGCCCAATGGTTGCGCTTGGTTGTAAATACTTACGAATTTGCCATTTAAACAACTGTGCGACCGGTGTTGCAACACAAGACGAAACACTTCGTCAAAAGCATTACCACGGCTTACCAGAAATGGCGATGAACTACTTTAAGTTTATAGCGCAAGAAGCACGTGAAATCATGGCAAGCTTAGGTGTTGTAAACTTAACTGATTTAATCGGTCGTTTAGATTTGCTTGAAGCCATTGAAGGCAAAACAGCTAAACAGAAGAAAATTGATTTATCTTCAGTAATTGCTCAGCCTAATAACCCAACAGGTGAAACACTTTATTGTAGTGCGCCTAATAGCTCACATTATTTAGGAAAGCTTAATGAGAGCCTACTTGCTAAGGCGCAAGAAGCAATTGATGCTTCAAGCGGTATCTCACTAGTAAGTCGTATTTGTAATACGGACAGATCGGTAGGTGCAATGCTTTCTGGCTATATTGCTGATAAATATGGCAACCAAGGTATGGCGGCAGATCCTGTAGCAATTGAGCTACACGGTACTGCGGGTCAATCATTTGGTGTGTGGAATGCCGGTGGCCTTGAAATGACACTGGTTGGCGATGCAAACGATTACGTAGGTAAAGGCATGGCGGGTGGCAAGTTAGTTATTCGTCCACCACTTGGCTCGTCGTTCGAAAGTCACAAAGCCACAATTGCAGGCAACACATGTTTATACGGTGCAACAGGCGGCAAACTGTTTGCTGCAGGTTGTGCAGGCGAGCGCTTTGCAGTTCGTAACTCAGGTGTGCAAGCGGTTGTTGAAGGTGTAGGTGACAACTGTTGTGAATACATGACCGGCGGCGTTGTATGTGTGCTGGGCAATGTAGGCGTTAACTTTGGCGCGGGTATGACAGGTGGTTTTGCTTATATTTTAGATGAGCGAAATGATTTTGAAAAACGCATTAATCCAGAGCTTGTCGAAATAGTAACACTAGACGAATTAACGTCGCATCAAGAACATTTACGCGGCTTAATTGCTGAGCATTTAGAGCTTACGGGTTCGTGCAGAGCAGAAAGTATTTTGGCTAACTTTGAATTGTACTTACCGATGTTCAAATTAGTAAAACCAATATCAAGTGACGTAAAAAGTTTACTCGGGCATCGCGCTCGCAGTAGTGCCGAACTACGTGTTCAGGCGCAATAAGGGGGCAGTATGAGCGAAAATGTATATCAATTTATAGACGTGCAGCGTGTAGACCCACGCAAAAAACCAATCTCGTCACGTAAAAAATCTTTCGTAGAAATTTACGAACCCTTTTCAGAGAATCAGGTTAACTCACAAGCTGACCGTTGTTTAGATTGTGGTAACCCATACTGTGAGTGGAAATGTCCAGTACATAACTACATTCCACAATGGTTAAAGTTAATACGCACGGGCCGTATTATAGAGGCGGCTGAGCTTTCTCATCGTACAAATAGCTTACCAGAGGTTTGTGGGCGTGTTTGCCCACAAGACCGCTTGTGTGAAGGCTCGTGTACGCTCGATGAAGAGTTTGGTGCGGTTACAATTGGTAATATTGAAAAATATATTACTGATGAGGCATTTAAAATGGGCTGGAAGCCTGATATGTCTTATGTAACATGGACTGACAAAAAAGTAGCCATTATTGGTGCGGGCCCTGCAGGTTTAGGGTGTGCTGATATTTTGGTGCGCAACGGTGTTAAACCCGTGGTGTTTGATCGTCACCCAGAAATAGGTGGACTACTCACATTTGGTATTCCTTCTTTTAAACTTGAAAAATCAGTAATGCAAAAGCGCCGTGAAATTTTCACTGAAATGGGCGTAGAATTTAAGTTAAATGTTGAAGTAGGTGTTGATATTACACTTGATCAAATTTTAGCTGATTACGACGCTGTGTTTTTAGGGGTTGGTACGTATCAGAGTATGCGTGCAGGTCTTGAAAATGAAGATGCAGCGGGTGTTCACGATGCATTGCCGTTTTTGATTGGTAACACGAACCGTGTAATGGGCTACGACGAGACAAAACAACCGTGTATTGATATGGCTAATCAAAAAGTAGTTGTACTTGGCGGTGGTGATACAGCGATGGACTGTGTGCGTACGTCTATTCGACAAAATGCTGCAAAAGTAACGTGTGCTTATCGTCGTGATAAAGAAAATATGCCAGGCTCTAAACGTGAAGTTAAAAACGCGAAAGAAGAAGGCGTTATATTTACGTATAACGTTCAGCCTAAAGGCATTGTATTGAACGATAAAGGTAAAGTGACCGGCGTTAAAATGGTTAAAACTAAATTAGGCGAACCTGACGCAAAAGGCAGAAGCCGTGCTGAAGAAGTACCTGGTTCAGAACATGTTATTGAAGCTGATCAAGTTATTATGGCGTTTGGTTTCCAACCTCACAAAATGGATTGGTTAGAAAAATACGATGTAGAAATAAACAACTGGGGCGGTATTAACGCACCTGAACAAGGTGAGTTTACACATCAAACTACTAACCCTAAAATATTTGCTGGTGGCGACATTGTACGTGGTTCAGATTTAGTGGTAACTGCTATTTTTGAAGGACGTAACGCTGCAGAAGGTATTATGGATTACTTAAAAGTTTAATTTTTCGTTTTAAAATAACGATATTTAAAGCAAGCCAAGTGGCTTGCTTTTTTATTTGTTTTATCCAAATGTAATGTCAACGTAATTAGTGACAAATGGGGCTATATTTATACCACCTTTTGTATGGCTTTCTTGAACAACACCTTTTGTTAGTAACTTCATGTAGAAACCTTATATAGTAACTTTCAGAGAAACTGCTTTGTTATTATGGGTTGTTCTTTATAAGCCAAATGCGATTTCTTTGGGTATCTACTAAGCGGCTTTCAGGGCTCGTTTCATATATATAAACGTTATCGACACTTCTTTCTTCTATGTCGTTTATATACTCCAATACCAATTCGCTTAATTAAGTGATCTATTTTGAGATAACAAAATTATGTCGATAATGAGGCTAAAGTTTCGCTACTTAGGTGTTCTCGGTAATTACCTCTACATTGCTTTGTATTCATGCAGTCGTATCTCGAAAGTTTTAACGCAGTTAGCGCCAAGTTCAATCCTTGAAATTGATTGAGTATTATCGCGGATTGGTATAATGCGTGTATTTTTTGTAGCGGCACTTTTATTGATTAATGTGTTGTTGACTCGGTCCAGGCACAATTCATAGAATAGTTACTACCATCTTTAACTGTGCAGGTTTATATTATTTTTTGACTACCAGTCAGTTCGATTATTGCAGGAATAAAAGGGCGTACTTATATAATTTAGCAAATGGTATTAGTGCCAAGCAATTTAATATCGTAAAAATGTACTTACCTGAGATAAATGCAAGAGGCTAAAAATATGTGCGCAATTGTCAGTGCTAATTACTAACCTTAATAGTTGATTTAAATATAAAGTAGGTTCATTATTGCACGCTGTTTACGGTTTGCTTACTTTATATCTATAAGTTTGCTTTTATACATTAATAAATAAATAGAAATTATGTACGAATATTCAAACAATTTAGAAAGGAAGCTCATTGTTCGGTTCTTTTCCTCAATAGGCTTTATAGCAACGTTTTCGATGGCTAGCTTAGCATTTATTAACAGCAGCTATTTATTAGCATTTACTTTGGTTGTTTCTTCGTTTGTTTACTTATCGGCGTTTAATATAGGTAGAGGTGTAGAGAAGTCTGCAACTGTAATTTTATATAACCTGTATGCACTGATGTTTTATCTTGTACTTACAGGAGGAGCACAAGGTACAGGGCCTATATGGATATTTATAGTGTCTCCTGTTACTTATTCAATTCGAGGGCTTAAACGAGGGACGTTTGATATTGTTTTATTTTTATCGGCGATTGTTCTCGGTTTCTATTGCGCTGATACATTTAATATATATGACTACAATCCTGAGCAGTTTCCAGTCAGAATCATACTCGCTTTTATAATTGTTGCATCGCTGAGTGGTTATTACGAATTTTCAAGAGAAAAATACAGCAGTAAATTAATTGCTTTAAGCCAAAAAAATGAATTTTTAGCAACTATAGATCCACTCACTAATCTGCCAAACCGTCGTTTCACTATGAATAAGCTTATAGCTTTTAAAAATGAGCTTAAAAATAATAATATTCCGTTTGTAATATTATTAGCTGATGTAGATAATTTTAAAAAAATTAATGATCAATTTGGCCATGATTTTGGCGATGAAGCTCTTATCCATTTAGCCAAAACATTTGAAAATAATATTCCGCAAAATGCGATTGCTTCACGTTGGGGCGGTGAGGAGTTTTTAATTGTGATTCCAAATGTAACCGTTGATGAGGGCGAGCTCGTTGCAGAAAAAATCCATAATGCCCTTAAAGCTTCAGCTGTAAGCTTATTTTCAGATAGTGTAAATATAACGCTAAGCATTGGCATCACAGCTGCAAACGATGAGCGCTCAATTGACCTAGATATTAAGCATGCTGATGAACTACTTTATAAGGCAAAAGAGCAAGGTAAAAACAGAACGTGCTCTTTTTAAATGTTTATTTACTTTAGTCCATTGAAAACGAATCAAGGGATGGCCTTATTTTAGCCTTTCTGCGTTTTAAGCTCATGTAGCATATTACAATACACGCAATCTGCATTGTAATTAAAACCCAATAACTAACACCTAAATCACTTAGTCCATTTATTTTTTCGCTAGTAAAGTAATAGACCACAACGATTAGTTGAAAAACTAAAAAGCTATTTAAAAACTTAAATAAACGTTGTTTAAAACAAGTATGTTTATATTTACTAAATATAATTAAACAGGTGCTTAGTACTAATAACAACCAACTTAAAATTATACAAAAATCAACTAAAGTACTGTGCATTATTTAATCCTTGAAGACGTTATTTACTAACACATTAGGCGTGAGCCATTATTAGTTCTTTAGCATTTGCTTTAGCTGTTTTGCTTATGTTATCGCCGCCAAGTAAACGGGCTATTTCATTAATACGGCCATCTTTATTTAAAGGCAGCATATGAGTAAACGTTTCGCCTTGTGCTATTTCTTTAGCTACAAAAAATTGCTGATGTGCACTACTGGCAACTTGCGGTAAATGAGTAACACAAATCACTTGAGTCGACTTACCTAATTGGCGTAATAACTTACCTACAGCAGATGCCGTTGGGCCAGAAATACCTACATCAACTTCATCAAAAATAAGCGTTGGGGTTGTTACTTTTTGGGCAATAATTACCTGTATAGCAAGACTTATACGAGAAAGCTCACCACCTGATGCTACTTTAGCTAATGGCTGAAGTGGTTGCCCCGGATTAGTTGATACTAAAAACGAGACATTATCAAAGCCTAGGCTGTTTGGTGTACGATTACTCTCTTGAGTTAAGGCTATTTCAAAAACACCGTTTTCCATTGATAAGTTAGCCATGCTTTCACTTATTAGTGTGTTAAGTGTATTAGCATACTCGCAGCGGCTTTTACTTAATTCATCAGCAGTTTGCTTGTAACTAAGTAACGCGCTTTCTATTTCTGACTCAAGTTGCTCCAGACGATTACTATTATTACTTATTGACTCAAGTTCTTGAGCAATCGATTGATGAAACTCAACCAACTGCTGTGGTTTTATATGATGCTTACGCGCTAAATCCATAGCACCACTTAGCCTATTTTCTACTTCAACTAAGCGGGCCGGGTCTAAATCTGCTTGCTCAGTGTAATTGCGCACTTCGCGGCTTGCTTCTTCAACTTGTACAGCGGCTTCGCTAAGCATAGCAGCTACGCTTGCTAAACTTTCGTCATATTGAGCCAGTTCGGTAAATTGTTGAGCGCTGTGCTGTAGTAATGAGCAAGCGTTTTGCTCATCACTTTCATATAAGTGTTGTAACTCACGTTGGCACGATTCTAATATTGTTTGGCTATTGCTTAGTTTGTAATGCTCAGCCTCAATTAAATCAAACTCATTTTCTTGTAATGCAAATTCATCAAGCTCAGCAACTTGATACTCTAACAATTGTTTTTGCGCTGCTTGTTGCTGCTGTTGTTGTTCTAAGTGTTTAAATTCTTTTTGTAAGTTAGCAAACTGTTTATAGTTTTTATTTACTGAGTTTACTAAGTGGTGATGCCCTGCATAGGCATCTAAAAGCTGTAACTGATGCTCAGCTTTTAATAAATATTGGTGGGCATGTTGTCCATGAATAGATATTAAATATTGACCAAGTTCTTTTAATTGTGATGCGGTAACTGCACTACCATTAATATAGCTTTTACTACGGCCATTTTTACAAACAACACGACGTAATAAGCACTCGTTGTCAGAAGTGCTTAGCATATGTTGCTCTAAAAATGCTTGAGCAAGCGGTAGATCTGTTAAGTCAAATTGTGCACATACTTCTGCTTTATCAGAGCTTGGGCGAACTGCTGATGCTTCAGCACGCTCACCTAAGCATAGCGATAGGGCATCAATAGCAATAGATTTACCAGCACCTGTCTCACCTGTGATCGCAGTCATACCGCTGCGCCATTCGGTGCTTAAATTACTTACGATTGCAAAATTTTTAACTTCTAAACCAATTAACATACTGTTTATCCATCCAGTCAATTAACTGTTAATTTATACAGTGTTTTGGTTTTTTGCAAATTAATTTTTTATTATTTACGCAACACTTACATCTTGAGTAAACTGTGTAGCGGAAGTTTGGGAAGATGCATCAATTTGATCATCAACAATATCAGCAGGTTGTATGCTCTCTTCGGTTTTAAGCAGAGCAATGAGGGGAGGTAATGTATTAATATAAAAACTCTTATTGTACAAAATTCCTTGCTGGGGCAACTCAGATACAAAGTACTGTATATTATCAATCAATGGTTGAATTATATTTGTTTGATTGGTTTTAATTAACTCGTTGGACAACGTATTAATTAGTAGGTCGGCGGTATCTTCAAGCTGTTGCAAGTTCTCGTCTGTATGTGATTGAACAACAAAAAAATTATTTACAATAGCTTGAATGCGAGGAACGTATTTTGGGCGAATTATTTTAGCATCAAGTAGATCATTAAGCTTTGCTTTAAGGCGCGTATTTACATGCGAAACACGTTCATTAAATAGTTTTTTTCTAGCTTCTATCGCTTTTTTACGGTTACTCTCAATTTTGAGGTAACTGTATAAAAGTGTAATTAATAGCAGTAAAGCAAAGAATACTACATAAGTCATTGCTACTCGTTCCTAAATTAGTTGATTATTATTTTAAGCCGCCATTTTGCTTTATAGTACTAAATTTGGCAATAAAATTAGTACAAACGGCTACCCCAATTCAGTTTTGTACGTAAAACGTTGTAGTAAGAGTAATTTTTTGGATGAATTAAGCGCAATTGTTTATCGGCTTTTTTAATTACGACCTCATCGCCGGGTAATACGGCTAGCACTACGTGGCTGTCGCAGCTTACCTGTAGGCTATCTGTATTTTCTAGGCTTAGCTTTAAACGAACTTCATTATCGGCATCTACCACTAAAGGTCTGCTAGATAAGGTATGAGGAAACATAGGTACTAACGATATAGCATTTAGTTCTGGCGTTAATATTGGACCGCCACCTGAAAGAGAATACGCCGTAGAGCCTGTGGGGGTTGATACTATTAAACCATCGGAGCGCTGAGAAAACACAAAGTCATTATTTATAAAAGCTTCAAATTCAATCATGTGCGCTACTTTATCGGCATGAAGTACCGCTTCGTTAACGGCTGAGTTTGCACTTTTTAATTCGTTGTGGCGATATACTTCTACTTCTAATAAAAAACGTTTTTCTTCAAGATACTCACCACTGAGTACTTGCTCTAAGCTCGCTTCAAACCCTTCGGGGTTTAAATCAGTTAAAAAACCAAGGTTGCCTCTATTTACACCAATTACAGCAATGTTAAAGCGCGCAAGTACGCGAGCTGCGCCAAGCATGTTACCGTCACCGCCTACAACAATGGCTAAATCGGCTTGTTCACCTAAGTCGACTAACTTAACAAGTTTGTCATGCGGAATATCGTCTAACTGACTCCCTGTGCGTTTTTCTACTATTACCTCAAAGCCAAGCGCAAGTAAAAAGGTATGTAAACGCTGAAGGGTAGCAGCGGCTCCCGGGTGATTAGGTTTGCCAATTAGGCCTATGGTGTTAAAAGGAGAGTCCATAATGTACGCACAAAGAGATTTAATAATAGTAGAGTAACTCAAAACAGAAGTGTTTGAAAATACAGATTATAGCAATATTATAAACCTTCAATTTTATTCGCAGTGAGTTAGCTGCACGACTTGAAAAAGAACTAAACGCCCCGATATCTCTTTCATGCAACAAGATGTAGATACCATGAAACTAAACCCACGAGATCAGCAAATTTTTTCAGCTGTTATGAACATGTACTGTAATGGTGAAGGCTTGCCTGTTCCATCAACAAAAATTGCCAAGCTTAAAGGCATGGCAGTGTGTTCGGCTACGGTTCGTAATGCTATGGCTCGCTTAGAAAAAGTGGGCTTATTGTATTCACCTCATACATCCGCAGGGCGAGTGCCGACAAATGAAGGGTTTGATTATTGGTTTGACGAATTTTTTGTGCTTGCTGATATTGCTAATTATTGGCAACCACAGCAGTCACAACTCGTTGAGCTAGCGCATGGTTTGAGCCAAAAATATCAAGTATGTTGTTGTGTTGGTTTACCTCAAGCCAGTTCACAGCAAGTGTTTAGAGTAGAAGTGCTTGATTTTGATTCTACCGACTGGCTTATTTTATTAATAGATAGGGCAGGGCAGAGTCACAATATTTGTATTGATAAACCTCATGATTCGTCAGACTCTGTTCGTTATCAATTTGCCACGTGGTTGAACACTGTATTTAGCCAACAAACCTTAATGGAAGGTTTGTATCGTATGCAAGCTATGGCAAATACAGCGCCTCGAAATTGTCATGATTCGCTTAATCAATGGACGCGACAACTAAGCCAAAAATTAGGCTCAGATAATAGTATTGTTGTTGGTGAAAATTACCTCTACAAACAAATTGATTGCGAACAAAGTTTAAATATTGGTGTTTCGTTTTTAAATTATGTAGAAGATAAGCTTGCTTTTAAAAATGGTGTATCGGTACTTAATAGCGAAAAATTACCTTTTACTGAGTGCGATGAATTAATTGTAATAAGCGTGCCGTACTTTAAAAATCAAGAATATCAAAGCCGTTTTTGTATCATTTGTCCTAAATCAGCGCAGATTGAAGAAATAATTCAAGAATTTAAATTAATTGAGGCATCTAACTCTTGAATCTTTTTATTCAATCCCCATAATTACCGCAGTTGTAAAGAATTGGAGCACGTATTTTATGTCTGAGCAGACACAAAACCCTGAGCAAGAAGTAGAATTAAACGAAGAAATTTCTAAAATGCAGGCTGATGTAGAAGCAGCAGTAGAAGCCGCTGAACAGCATGCAGAACAAGAACAAAGCCCTGAAGCAGAAATTGCGATGTTATATGCAGAGCTTGAAGCTGCAAAGCAAACAATTGCTGATCAAAAAGACGGTGTTGTTCGTGCCGCAGCAGATGTAGATAATATTCGTCGTCGTGCAGCACAAGATGTAGAAAAAGCGCATAAATTTGCACTAGAAAAATTTGCTAACGAATTACTACCTGTAATTGATAACCTTGAACGTGCTATTGAATTTTCTGATAAAGAAAATGAGACACTAAAGCCGTTGCTTGAAGGTATCGATATGACGGTTAAGAGCTTTAATGACGCTGTTTCTAAATTTGGTGTTGAAATTGTAAACCCACAAGGTGAGCAGTTTAATCCAGATTTTCATCAAGCAATGTCAATTCAACCAAGTAACGATGTAACACCTAATACAGTACTTGCTGTTATGCAAAAAGGTTACACATTGAATGGTCGTTTATTACGCCCTGCAATGGTTATGGTTTCTAAAGCTGCTGACGCTTAATTAATTTAAGGTTATTAGCTTTGATAAAAATGCCTCATATTGAGGCATTTTTTTTGTCTTTTTTATAGTGAATTAGCTGTACGAGCATAGTGAGTAATACAGCACTAAACATTAAACTTGAAAATGGCACTGCGCTTTTTGCGTGCATAATGGCGAGTAGCGGGCCAACTAATGCACCACTACCAAAACGAAGTGTGCCAATTACGGCAGTTGCTGTACCTGTGTTTCTTTCAAATTTCATTAATATTAGCGAATCAGCATTACTTGCAGTGACACCTAAACTCATCATTAATGGCGCAATAGCAGCCACAATATAATAAAGTGATAAGTGCAATAAGCTAAATGTTAACAGCGCAAGCCCCGATACAAACCCACATACAAGCCCAATATAGAGCATTTTTCGAGAGCCCAGCCTTGGTACAATTCGCGTATTTAAAAAGTTACCAAACATCAGCGCCATTACATTAAACGCAAATAATACACCAAATAACTGTTCTGACACTTCATATAAATCTAAATAAATAAATGGTACTGAGGTCAAAAAGCAAAAAAATCCAAACGATACAAACATAGAACTGAGTATATCCGCACGTGCGTCTTTATTACTCAGTACAGTTTTATAGCTATCAAAAAATAGAGCGAGGCCTTTTTTCTCATTTTTATGAATAGGTATATCTATTAAATACACTTGTACAAACGCTAATATTAAAAAGCTATATCCAGCAAGAACCAAAAATATGGTTGACCAAACAGAAAATCCTAAAATAAACGAACCAACAGAGGGGGCTACTAACGGTGCTACCATCATGATCATCGACACATACGACATTCCCTTAGCTGTATTTTGCTGATAAATATGGCGAATAATACCCGGTACGACTACGGTTGCTGCCGCTCCGGTAAATGCTTGCACTGCTCTAAGAGTCCAAAACGCATGGATTTCGGTTGTAAATGCGAGTGCAAGTGAGCTTGCGCCAAATAGGGTTAAGCCAATACGTGCGAGCTTACGGCGGCCAATTTGATCGGCAATAGGGCCAAAAAATAACATCCCCAATGAATAACCCGCTAAGTAAATACTCAACGATATTTGTACATTTGGCATATTAGTTTTTAAATCGCTTGCAATTACCAGCATGGCAGGCAAATACATATCAATAGCCAAAGGAGTAATCGCCACGATACTGGCTAATAAAGGCAATAAAATACGGGTATTAAAAGACGAGGCTGAGGCGTCCATGTGTAAACTCAACAATCACTAAAAACAAGGGCTATAGTGTAACAGGGCATTGTATTTGGATAAACTTAGTTTGCCTGCTAAGTTTATCGTCTTATCGTATCTTTTTAATATAAAGGTATATAAAGCAAATATTTTAAATTGGTACTGTGTTTGCTATTCTACAAGCAATAAAAAATTCATTACTTAAGAGAATTATCATGAAAAAACTAGTACTTGCAGTATTAGCGACAGCCGTTTTAGTCGGTTGTAAAACGTCACCAACAGGACGCACTCAAATAGCGCTTTACTCAGATCAACAAATGAGTGAAATGGGCACTGCTAGTTTTGCAGATATGAAAAAAAACCAACCAATTAATAAAGATGCAAAAACAAATGCATATGTAAATTGCATTGCTGAAAAAGTAGTGGCTGTATTACCAAAAGAATACGCGTCGCAAAATTGGGAAGTAGTTGTATTTGAAGATGAATCTGCTAATGCTTTTGCACTACCTGGTGGTTACATTGGGGTTCATACGGGCTTATTAAAAATAGCCACCAATCAAGACCAACTAGCAACAGTGCTAGGGCACGAAGTAGGGCACGTAATTGCTGAGCATTCTAATGAACGTGTTTCACAAAGCTCTATTTTAGATACCGGTATGCAACTTGGTAGTGCAGCACTTGAAATGGGTAACATTCAATACCGTAATGAAATTATGCAGGGTCTAGGCTTAGGCGCACAGTATGGTGTTGTTTTGCCATTTAGCCGTTCGCACGAGTCAGAAGCTGATGAAATTGGCTTGGATTTAATGGCTGAAGCAGGCTTTAATCCACAAGAATCAGTAACCCTTTGGCAAAATATGAGTGCAGCAGGTAGTGGTACAACACCTGAGTTTTTATCAACTCACCCAGCGCCAAGCAGTCGTATTAAAGACTTACAAGCACAAATGAGTAAAGCACTTAGTGAGCAAAGTACAGCTAAAGCACAGGGTAAAAACCCACAATGTAAGCTGTAATACCAACCTGCATAAATCTTTGATCAATTTAACGAATTAAATTGCACTATAACGTCGTTAAAAATTTTTTATTTAGAACAACTAGATACAAAAATTTTTGCCTAGTTCTAGCGTAATTTTCTTAACGTTAAATAGACCCCATATATAAGCAGATTGGTATAATTTAGTTTAATTACTAAATAAAAACCCCTGTGAGTAATTACTTACAGGGGTTTTTGTATTCAGTACTCACCTTTATTTAGTTGTAAGCGCTTTTTGTAATACATTTTTAAAGCGTTCAAAATCTTCAATGTGCGGCAGGTGCCCTAAGTTATCTAGTTCGAATAATTGTGCGTCAGGGATAAGTGTTGCAGCGTGTTTGCCTAATTTATCGTATCGACCAAGCTCGTAATCAACATCCTCTTTTTTCCAGTTACGGCCAGGGCCGGTTCTATCGCGTGTACCAATAATTAATTTAACTGGCACAGTTAAATCTTTAAATTCGGTTATTACAGGTTGAGTGAAAATCATATCGTATGTTTTTGCATTTACCCATGCCATTTGTTCTTTATCTGGGCCTTGTATTTGCCCTGTTATAAAGTCAGTTAAGGCTGAATATGTTGTATTCCACTTACCATCGTAGTAATTTTTTTGCTGATAACGTTTAACGCCTTCCGGTGTTTTTGAAAGCTCGTTTTTATAGAAAAAATTAGTATCTTTGTAATCAACATACTGCAGGTAGTTTTCAAGGCCAATAGGGTTTAATAAAATTAGCTTTTTAGTGGCGTTTGGGTACATTAATGCAAAACGACTCGCTAGCATCCCGCCCATAGAGTGCCCAAGTACAATCGACTCTTTAATATTAAGTGAATCTATTAACGCGTGAGTATGATGAGCAAGCGTCGCAAACGAATACTGGTAATTAGTTGGCTTAGACGACTTGCCAAAACCAATTTGATCAGGAATTAATACGCCGTAACCTAAAGATTGCAGATACTGAGCGGTTGTAGTCCAGTAGTCAGCGTTAAAATTTTTGCCATGCATAAGTGTAACTGTAGGCATATCGGCTTTAGTTGGCTTTAAGTAAATATAAGCCATTTTTAATGATTGTTTTTGCGACTCAAGTGCAAAGTAATTTACCTTAAAATCGTATTCGTAATTGCTTAATAGTGCATCATAAGAAAGGGCGGATGTATCTTGAGAAGGGCCAGCTAAGGCATTGTTTGTTAGTACTAATAAAGTAGAGAAACAAATAACTTTAATCGACGACATTCAGTTACTCCTATTAAAGGCGAGCGCTTGGCTTAAAAAGAAGTACAACAATAACTAAGTATTTAAACCTGTTCAATTAAATGTTTTACGTGGACGAAAAAAAGCGAAGCTAAAATAGTGCTTCGCTTATTATTACTGAGTAAAGAGCTGATTGTTGAAGCTTAAAATGTCCACTCAATATGGATTTGTGGTACCGATTCAGTGACTTCAGTACCTAATTTGTTGTGCCAGTATTGTAATTCCATTCCCAGCAGTAGTGTGTTTTCTTTCATTTGAAGGGCGTGACCCATATCCCACACTAAAATAGGCTGTGCTAGTATCCAAGCTTGTACATCGTTACCAAATTCATCTTCACGCTCTGCTATGTATTCAGCGTGGCCTTTAAAGCTAAACTTTTGTGAGCCAATAGTGAAAGGATATTCAAAAGCTACATCAAGCATCCAACTATTAGTTTCAATAGGTGCGCCGCCTTTTGCTACACCTTCACTATCGTCAATGTAGGCTGTGAACAGCGTTTGAAAAAAGTTAAACCCAGGTACATCCCAGCTTAATTTTACACCTGGTAGATACTTCATTACTTTTGCATCACCAGCAACGTTAATACCGCCCGTTAGGCCAACATCTAATAATGCGCCAGAGCCAATTTGCTTACCAGTGATGGCAGGTAAGCTAACCGTTGAGTACCACTCACCATAAAAATCAGCATCTTGGTAACCGTCATCTATATCGTCTTTACTGTAATCGATAAAAAAGAAGTTATCGCCGTAATCGTAACCCGATGCATGTTGAACCGAGTAAACGGTAGTGTCAGATTTTTGCTCAGTAAATGGGTTTTTTTGGTCGCCATTATTAATATGTAGTGCTGTGCTGCCCCAATTGGCAGCAAAAGCTGACGATGATAAAGCTAGAGAAGTAAGGGTAATAAAAGGGAGTAATTTTTTAAATTTCATAACTGTTTAATAACTATAATTTTAGTGACACGCGAAGGCGCGCATTATAGCAAAAGTGATTGATATGTAGAGTATTATTTTAACATATGTTGCAGCTTACTTATTGAGCTGCAACATAGTATAGGTGTTTAAATTATGCTTTATTACGGCGCAAGCAAATAACTGCAATGGCAGTAAATGCTAAAATAAAGCAGTAGTATGACGAGGTTGATACTTCCCACGGGCTTATTTTAAACGTAGCGCCCAGTAATAAGGCTTGTGCGCCATAAGGCAATGAACCCTGTGTTACACAAGCAAAAATATCTAGCAAACTAGCTGAACGTTTACCGCTTATTTCACCGTCATCTGCTAGTTTTTTAGCAATAGGGCCAGCAACAATAATTGATACGGTATTATTGGCAATACACATATTACTTGTCATAACCAATGCTGCAATACCTAATTGATCGGCCACTTTACGGTGCCATTTTGCGATGATTTTAGTTATGGCTTGAATTTTTTGGGCAATGAAATCAAGGCCACCGTTAATACGAATAAATTCAGATAAGCCACCAATAAACATTGATAGTAAAAATATTTCCTGCATATCGGTAAAACCTTTGTAAATGTCTTTTACAAAGCTTGCGCCTTCATAACTTCCTGTAAAGCCCATTAATGCAGCAAAAATAATACCGCTAAATAACACAACAAATACGTTCAAGCCAGCAACTGCTAACACTAAAATAAAGGCATAAGGAAGTACTAACCAAATATCGTAATCTTTGGTCTCAACTACTTGTGCTGCAGGTGTTAAGTAAAACAACAAGCCAATAGTTAGTATTGCAGCAGGGACTGCAATTTTAAGATTCTCTTTAAACTTGTCTTTCATTTCACAGCCCTGCGTTCGCGTAGCTGCAATAGTGGTGTCGGAAATAATTGATAGGTTATCGCCAAACATAGCGCCAGATACAATCGTACCTGCCATTAATGCTGGATCTATACCTGTTTTAATTGATACCGCATAAGCAATAGGACCAATCGCACCAATCGTTCCCATCGACGTACCCATTGCAGTAGATACAACCGCTGCAATTAAAAATAAGCCAGGGAGCAATAACGCAGGTGGAATAAGAGATAAGCCTGCATTTACTACCGCATCTACACCACCGGTTGCACTGGCAACAGCAGAAAACGCACCTGCAAGTAAGTAGATTAAACACATGGTAATAATATTGTTGTGTCCGGCACCTTTAATAAAGGTCTCTACACATTCGTTTACTGTGCCTTTATTTAATATAAACGCAAGCATAATAGCGGGTAATATAGCCACTGGAGCAGGAAGTTGATAAAAAGCGTAATCAACCCCTTGCGATTGTAAATATAAACCAGAGCCCAAAAATAGTGCTACAAAGGTTAAAAGGGGTAGTAAAGAAAGTATTGCTTTGTTTTTGTTAAATGATGGCTGCATCATAATCCTCGAAACCAGTTAATTTACAACAGCCAAAAATTCCTCTTTTAGCTGAATTTAGCAAATCTACCTACTATGTTAATCATTAACAAAATTAGGAGAGTGCAGCGCCCGCAAGCCAAAGACCAAATCGACGCGAAAGAGAAGTTTAAATGTATAGATGGCTAAAGTAAACTGGTATTGTTATTATTATTAAATTAAAAGGTCACCTGACTATTGCATGACTTTTAGATAATATCTACAAAGTAACGCTATTTTCAGCGATTAATATTTGTCCAACTGCATAAAAATGCCTAAGCGCGTATTTGTAATGCACCGGATATATACACAGATTAGTAAAAAACGGATTCAAATTTAAATTAGGTAAAAACAATGACTACAAATCGAATAGGCGTTTTTGGTGCTAATGGCAGAATGGGCTTAGCTCTATTAGAAGCAGCGACAATTAAAGAGCAAACACAACTTACAGGTGCATACGTTCGTAGCAGTTCATCGTTATTAGGTATTAATATAAATCAAGTAAATAGCGCAGCCGATAACAGTGTTAGCTTTAGCGAAGAAACCACAATAGATAATGTAGATGTTTTAATCGACTTTACGCTTCCCGCTGGTATGAAAAACCATTTAAAAACCGCTGTAGCACAAAAAATTCCTATGGTTATTGGCACGACGGGCTTAACAAGCGACGATATGGCACTTTTACACGATGCCGCTAAGCATATTCCTATTGTATTTGCGCGAAACTACAGTGTAGGAGTCAATGTATTACTGAACCTTGTGCAAACCGCAGCGACCAAATTTGGTGACGATTTAGATATTGAAATATTTGAAGCGCATCATCGTCATAAAATCGATGCGCCATCGGGCACAGCATTAGCCATTGGCGAATCAATTGCACAGGCTAAAGGCTGGGACCACGACGAGGTTGCTGTATATGACCGCAGCCAAGTGGAGACAGCTAAATCGCAAAATGAAATTGGTTATTCGGTACTAAGAGGGGGCGATATAGTAGGTGAACACACCGCATACTTCGCCACAATGGGTGAAAGACTCGAATTAACCCATAAAGCAAGTTCAAGAATGACATTCGCTCTAGGTGCTGTAAGGGCTGCAAGCTGGTTGAAAAATAAACCAGTAGGACTTTATGATATGCAAGATGTGCTAGATCTGAAGTAGTTTAGTTGCTTTTTTAACTGTTTGGGTCTAATTTTGCCTACAGTGACTTGTTTGTAACAATTTACTAAATAATATTAGACCTAAAAGCTAACTTAATGTAATATGCAGCCAATTTGCCAAAAATTACTAAATGCGTGTTTCCAATTATACCCAAGTGGCTAGTAAATCCGGGGTTTCAGTGGGAATAAAAATAGTTTTAGGCAAGAAAAAATGATTGAAGGTTGAATGCTTTACATCTGCATCATTTAAGACTGCGTAAAACAATTTAAGCTCACAGAAATCTGGTTTTGACGATCCCTCTGGGTATTGGCGGGGTGTTAAGCAATTGCTTACTCCCGTTTTTTACTGTTAGGAGGTTTAACTTGACTAAATCCGCTCTGTTAGTCCTAGAAGACGGCACAGTGTTTCGCGGTACTGCAATCGGCGCTGACGGCATGTCAGTCGGTGAAGTAGTATTCAATACGTCTATGACTGGTTATCAAGAAATTTTGACTGATCCATCATACGCGGAACAAATCGTAACTTTGACGTACCCACATATCGGTAATACGGGTACCAACAGCGAAGACGAAGAAGCGAATCAAATTTGGGCTAAAGGCCTAGTGATCCGTGATTTGCCACTGCTAGCAAGTAATTTTCGTAACGAGCAATCGTTAGATGATTACTTAAAAGAACGTAATATTTTAGGTATTGCGGACATCGACACCAGAAAGTTAACTCGAATTTTGCGTGATAAAGGCGCACAAAACGGGTGTATTATTGCTGGCGACGAGCTAGACGAAAATAAAGCGCTACAAGCCGCGCAAGCCTTCCCAGGCTTAAAAGGTATGGATTTAGCAAAAGTTGTCTCAACCAAGGAAAATTTTGAGTGGCGCGAATCAAGCTGGACATTAGGCGAAGGATTTAAAACTCTTGATGCTGCTGATGAAAAGTTTCATGTTGTTGCCTACGACTTCGGTGTAAAGCGTAATATTTTACGTATGCTTGTAGACCGTGGTTGTAAACTTACAGTAGTACCAGCGCAAACCTCTGCCGCTGACGTACTGGCTTTAAACCCTGATGGTATCTTCCTATCTAATGGCCCTGGCGATCCTGAGCCATGTACTTACGCTATTGATGCAATTAAAACCTTTTTAGAAACCGACACACCAATTTTTGGTATCTGTTTAGGTCATCAGTTATTAGCCCTTGCCTCAGGTGCTAAAACAGAAAAAATGAAATTTGGCCACCACGGCGCTAACCACCCAGTTAAAGACCTAGACCGCGATGTAGTTATGATCACAGCTCAAAACCATGGTTTTGCAGCTCAAGAGTCAAGCCTGCCAAGTACGCTTCGTGCTACGCACAAATCGTTATTTGACGGAACGCTTCAAGGTATTCATCGTACAGATAAACCTGCGTTTAGCTTCCAGGGTCACCCTGAAGCAAGCCCTGGTCCGCACGATGCAGCCCCATTATTTGACCACTTCATCGATTTGATGCAAGCGCGTAAACACTAATTTAACTGGAGTAATAATGCCAAAACGTACCGACATAAAAAGCATTCTTATCTTAGGCGCAGGCCCAATTGTAATTGGTCAAGCTTGTGAATTTGACTACTCTGGTGCTCAAGCGTGTAAAGCACTTAGAGAAGAAGGCTACAGAGTTATATTAGTTAACTCAAACCCTGCAACTATCATGACCGACCCTGATATGGCTGATGCAACATACATCGAACCAATTCACTGGGAAGTGGTAGAAAAAATTATTGAAAAAGAAAAGCCAGATGCAGTACTGCCTACAATGGGTGGTCAAACGGCATTAAACTGTGCGCTTGAACTAGACAAGCACGGTGTATTGGCTAAACATGGTGTTGAACTAATTGGTGCAACGGCTGATGCAATCGACAAAGCAGAAAACCGTGAACGCTTTGACGTAGCAATGAAAAATATTGGTCTTGAATGTCCTCGTGCTGAGATTGCTCACTCTATGGATGAAGCCAAAGACATCATAACGCGCATTGGTTTACCATGTATTATCAGGCCTTCTTTTACTATGGGCGGCACCGGCGGCGGTGTGGCGTATAACTTAGAAGAGTTTGAAGAAATTTGTGAACGAGGCTTAGATTTATCGCCAACGAACGAATTACTAATTGATGAATCACTGATTGGTTGGAAAGAGTACGAAACAGAAGTTGTACGTGATAAAAACGACAACTGTATTATTGTTTGTACCATTGAAAACTTTGACCCTATGGGTGTTCACACTGGCGATTCAATCACCGTTGCACCAGCGCAAACGCTAACCGACAAAGAATACCAAATTATGCGTAACGCCTCTATGGCAGTATTACGTGAAATTGGTGTAGAAACTGGCGGTTCTAACGTGCAGTTTGGTATTAATCCTGAAGATGGCCGTATGGTTATTATTGAGATGAACCCACGTGTATCACGTTCATCTGCATTAGCATCAAAAGCAACGGGTTTCCCAATTGCTAAAATTGCAGCAAAACTAGCAGTAGGTTATACGCTTGACGAGCTTCAAAACGACATTACTGGTGGCAAAACTCCCGCGTCTTTTGAGCCTTCAATCGATTACGTTGTTACAAAAATTCCTCGCTTTAACTTTGAAAAATTTGCCGGTGCAAACGACCGTTTAACTACGCAAATGAAATCAGTTGGCGAAGTAATGGCAATTGGTCGTAACCAACAAGAGTCGTTGCAAAAAGCATTACGTGGTCTTGAAGTGGGTGCAACGGGATTTAACCCGATAGTTGCGCTTGATGATCCTAAAGCAAAAGAAAAAATCATCCGTGAACTACGCGAGCCAGGCGCTGAGCGTATTTGGTACATTGCCGATGCAATGCGCCATGGCATGAGTGTTGATGATGTTTACGAACTGACTAAAGTTAACCGCTGGTTCTTAGTACAAATAGAAGACATTTTAAAAGACGAAGCAAAAATAGCGAAAGTAGGCATGGCGGGTTTAAATGCTGACTTCCTACGTAAACTTAAACGTAAAGGCTTTGCAGATCCGCGTATAGCAGAAATTGCAGGTGTATCTGAAGCTGAAATTCGTAAAAAACGTCATTTATTAAACATCGTGCCAGTATACAAACGTGTTGATACGTGCGCTGCAGAATTTAGCTCAGACACTGCTTACATGTACTCAACTTACGATGAAGAGTGTGAAGCTAACCCAACAGATCGTGATAAAATCATGGTTATTGGTGGTGGTCCAAACCGTATCGGTCAAGGTATTGAGTTTGATTACTGTTGTGTACATGCCTCGCTTGCGCTTCGCGAAGATGGTTACGAAACCATTATGGTTAACTGTAACCCTGAAACGGTCTCTACCGATTACGATACATCTGACAGGTTATACTTTGAACCAATTACGCTTGAAGACGTACTCGAAATCGTACGTGTTGAAAAGCCAAAAGGCGTTATCGTACAGTACGGTGGTCAAACACCACTTAAGCTAGCGCGTGAGCTTGAAGCCAATGGCGTACCAGTGATTGGTACTTCACCTGATGCGATTGACCGTGCAGAAGACCGCGAACGTTTCCAACAACTTGTTGAGCGTTTAAACTTACTTCAGCCAGAAAATGCAACAGTAACTTCAACCGAAGAAGCCTTACTTAAGTCAGTTGAAATTGGCTTCCCATTAGTTGTACGCCCGTCGTACGTACTAGGTGGTCGTGCAATGGAAATTGTATACGACGAAGATGATTTACGTCGCTACATGACCGAAGCTGTACAAGCATCAAACGAAGCACCTGTATTACTGGACCGTTTTTTAGATAACGCGATTGAAGTTGACGTTGACGCAATTTGCGACGGCGAGCAAGTAATTATCGGCGGTATCATGGAGCACATTGAGCAAGCGGGTGTTCACTCGGGTGACTCAGCCTGTTCATTACCTGCACATTCTTTATCACAAGAAGTGCAAGACGTAATGCGCAAGCAAGTAACCGACATGGCGCTTGAGCTTGGTGTTGTTGGCTTGATGAATACACAGTTTGCAGTAAAAGAAGACAAAGTGTACTTAATCGAAGTTAACCCACGTGCTGCACGTACTGTACCGTTTGTATCTAAAGCAACCGGTGTGGCGCTTGCAAAAGTAGCTGCACGTTGTATGGCTGGTCAGTCTTTAGCAAGCCAAGGTATTACTAAAGAAGTGATCCCTCCTTACTACAGCGTTAAAGAAGTTGTTTTACCATTTGCTAAGTTTCAGGGTGTGGATCCAATCCGTGGTCCTGAGATGCGTTCAACAGGTGAAGTGATGGGTGTTGGTGATACTTTCGCCGAAGCATTCGCAAAAGCACAATTAGGTGCAAGCAACACTTTACCACGCGGTGGTCGCGCGCTATTATCTGTTCGTAATAGCGATAAGCCACGTATTGTTGAATTAGCCAAAATCATGACCGACTTAGGTTTTGAACTTGACGCAACTGGTGGCACGGCACAAGCTCTTGAAGAAGCTGGCATTGAAGTACGACGTGTAAACAAAGTATATGAAGGCCGCCCGCATATTCTTGATTATATCAAGAATAAAGAGTACAGCTATATCGTTAATACCACCGAAGGTCGCCAAGCGATCGAAGATTCGAAGGTGTTACGTCGTGGTGCATTGCAAAATAAAACCAACTATACGACAACCTTGAACGCGGCATTCGCTAACTGTACTGCTAATAAAGCAGATGACCGCAGCAAAGTGACGTCAGTTCAAGAGCTACATCTGCGATTGAACTAAGGAAATGTGCCAAGGCCAACTAGGGCCTTGGTGTTAAGTGAGATAAGTATGCAATCAATTCCGATGACAGTTCGTGGCGCAGATTTACTGCGTAAAGAGCTTAACGAATTAAAAACAGTTACCCGTCCTAAAATCGTAAGTGATATTGCGGTTGCACGTGAACATGGTGACTTAAAAGAAAACGCTGAATACCACGCTGCGCGTGAGCAACAGGGTTTTTGTGAAGGGCGTATTCAAGAAATTGAAGCTAAACTTTCAAATGTTCAAATTATCGACGTAACTAAAATGCCAAATACCGGTAGAGTTATTTTTGGCACTACGGTAACTATTGTAAATATAGAAACCGATGCTGAAGTAAAATACCGTATTGTGGGCGATGACGAAGCAAATATTAAAAACAACTTAATATCTGTTAACTCACCGATTGCACGTGGCTTAATTGGTAAACAAATGGACGACGCAGTGTCTATTCAAACGCCAAAAGGTATTGTTGAGTTCGAAATCATTGAAGTTGAGTATCTTTAACGCATAACTCACTTTAACGTTTTTAAATAAAAACCGATGTAATTACATCGGTTTTTTTATGTCTGTAATTTAACCTTTAATGGTAGGCGCGTTTGTACAGTATTCATATTCTATAAATATGGTCTATGTTGGTATAGTAGGTACTTATATCAATTTATTAAAAACATGAGCATTTAGCGCATCAAATAACTCGCTGATTTAATGTAATTGGTATTAACGTATTCTCTAAAAAGGAAAATATATGCCTAATATACTTTACCCAGCGCCTTTAAAAGTAGGATCAAAAATAGCAATTTGTTCACTTTCATCAGGCCTTAAAGAAAAGTACCATGCACGGTTAGACATTGTTATTAATGGATTAAAACATCGAGGGTATGATGTTGTTGAAGGAGAGTTTTTACGCCAAAGCAAACCGCATGGACAGCTTAACGCTAAAGCGCATGCTCAGCAGTTAATGGGTTTTTTATTAGATGATCAGATAGATGCAATTATGCCACCATTTGGTGGCGAGCTTGCATTGGAAATACTGCCCCTACTTGATTTTAATGCAATTAAAGAAGCAAAGCCTAAATGGTTAGTTGGGTTCTCTGATGTAAGCACCATTGCATGCGCACTCACGGCAAAATGCCAATGGGCAACACTACACAGCGCTAATCTTATGCAGTTACATCCTGACGAAAAAAGTCCTTATTGCCTGCAAATATTTGAAACACTAAGTTATGAAGCAGGTAGCAAATTTGAGCAAGCACCGTCATCGCATTATCAAAAAAATAGACCTGATTACGTACAAAACCCAAATGCATTGTTTGAACACACAGAAGTTACTCAGTGGCAGTGTTTAAATTACTTTGATGCACGCACTATTGAAATGTCGGGTCGCTTATTTGGTGGCTGTTTAGATACAGTTGGCTTATTACTCGACTCTCCATTTTTGGCACTACATGAATTTAAAAAACACAGTGCACCCGAAGGGCTTATTTTATACCTAGAAAACTCAGAGCTGACGCCAACAACCGTTGCACGGTTTTTACTTTCATTAAAATTAGCAGGTATATTTGACGATATAAACGGTATTATTATTGGTCGCAGCGTGATCACTCAAGGTCAAGATGCTTCTTTTGATTACCGCCACGCGCTTGATGTTGCACTAGGTGGGTGTTTATTTCCTGTGATTATTGATGCCGATATTGGTCATGCTCCACCTAACTTAAATTTAGTAAACGGCGCTACTTGTACAATCACCGCTGATATAAATGAAGGTAAAGTAGTCAAAGCCTCATTAAATACCGAGCTTTGTTAGAAGTTTATTCACTTACCTTTGATAAGTAATTAAGTTAAAGGGTATAATAAGCCCGCTTTTATAGCGCTTTAGTTATAAAAGTACATTCTCAGGGCGGGGCGAAATTCCCCACCGGCGGTATGTTTAATGTTATTTATAACTTAAACGAGCCCGCGAGCGCTTTATTTAACTTATTTTTTAACTAGGTTCAGTAAAGGTCAAGCAGATCTGGTGAGATGCCAGAGCCGACGGTTACAGTCCGGATGAAAGAGAATATGGCTTATTATACTAATATCAATTTTATTAAAGATACGATCATTGTATCGCGTTAAGTGAGCTATTTTTCTAGCGTTATAATAGGTCACTAATTTAATGCCGTTGGTATAACAGTGTGCGCTGCTTTTTGCTGCGTGCTTTTTGTTATTTTATTTAAGCTATTTTGGTAGTGATCGTTTTAAATTTAAAGCGATATATTACTGATCCTTTCACAGTCCTGAATCTATTATTTTTTATTTGGAATATAATGATGATTCAGTCTCTACTTACTCAATTCGGCGAAAGCCATATCCGCGTACAAAGCGCAATTACTGCACTACAGCAAGGGCAAGGCGTACTTGTTGTTGATGATGAAAACCGTGAAAATGAAGGCGACTTTGTATTTTCAACTGAGCATTTAACGACTTCTCAAATGGCCGAAATGATCCGCGAAGGCAGCGGTATTGTTTGCTTATGCATGGGGGAGGAGCGCATTAAACAGCTCGACTTACCGCAAATGGTAACCCACAACACAAGTCAAAATAACACCGCTTATACAGTCACTATTGAAGCTAAGCATGGCGTTACAACAGGCGTGTCTGCTGCTGATAGAGTAACTACTATAAAAGCAGCGACAGGCGATAACGCTAAACCAAGTGATTTATCGCGCCCTGGGCATGTATTTGGTTTAAAAGCACAAACGGGTGGAGTATTAGTTCGTCGTGGTCATACCGAAGCATCCGTTGATTTAATGCAGCTTGCCGGCTTAAAACCATTTGGCGTAATTTGCGAACTAACAAATCCAGATGGTTCAATGGCGCGCTTACCTGAGGTGAGTGATTATGCTAATAAACACAATATGACTGTGGTTTCTATTGAGGATTTAGTGCAATACATTCAGGCTGCGCAGCTTCAAGTAAGTTAAACTGCTTTAAAGCAAAAAACCACTTATTTAAATAAGTGGTTTTTTAATATTGTTATCATTTAAGTTTATAACGTATTACTTATAAAACCTGAATAACTTGCTCTTTTGCCAAGCGAGATTTAGGTAATTTAGCATTATAGTCTTCTGCGCTATCGTGATAGCCAAGTACTAATGCTACGTCGCACACGTAACCATCAAGTTCTTTTTCAAAAACTTCGCCAATCAGCTCGGCATCTACGCCTTCCATTGGAGTAGAGTCAATACCTAAGCGTGCAGCTGCATGCATAGTGTTACCCAGTGCAATGTAAGTTTGTGCTTTAGTCCACTCTTCATTATTGCCTTGCTCATCAGTATTCATATCAACAAACGCGTAAGCACCAAAAGCTTGTTCGCGATTTTCTGCTTTAGTACGACCATTTTTAATATCTGCATCAATGATTTGTGCGTAATCATCGCGGGTATATTTAGGGTTGTGAGCAAATAATATTATATGCGAAGCTGTTTTAATGTGTGGCTGGTTAAACGCAAATTTATTAGCAAATGTACTATGCATACGCTCTTTAGCCTCATCTGATTCAATTACGATGAATTTCCAAGGCTGCGAGTTAATAGATGAAGGAGACAGGCGCATAGCTTCGTAAATAACGGCTAAATCGTCTTGAGATACACGTTTCGTTGCATCATAACGTTTTGCTGTGTAGCGCTTTTCTAAGTCATTAATAATAGGGTGAGTCATTAGTTTTTCCATTGAGTAGGTGTTTTACCAGTATTTACTATGTTGAGTCAATTTTAGTAAAAACAAACCCTTTTAAAAATTTATTACAAAAATAATATCGTGCTTTTAAATCACTCTACTTACTTAATACAATCGATATATCTACGTAACGTAAGGCTTATCAATATAGCTAGGTACGGATAGTAGTGGATTATTACAATATGATAAACAGGTATATGGTTGAATCATTATCAAATATTATTAGGTAATCGTTTCTTTAATAAATATAAATACAGCAAAAGCCACCCCGAAATATTGGCTGGAGACGCCAATTGCATTGGCGCCTTTAATCAATTCAGGTATAAATAAGGCGAGTAATATTTATAGTATTAAAAACCTTCCAACACTATTTTGCCAATAGAGCGACCTTCTTCAAGTTCTGTGTGTGCAATACGCAGGTTAGCTGCATTTATAACACCTAAGTTTTTACCAATCGTTGTTTGAATGTGACCCTGATCAATTAGCTCAGCAACATGATTTAATAACTTACTTTGTTCTATTAAGTCTTTTGCGTTAAACATTGAGCGGGCAAACATAAATTCCCAATGTAGAGATAAGCTCTTCATTTTTAATTTACTAACATCTAATGACTCAGGATCGTCAATCATTGCAATTTTACCAAAGGGTGCAAGTACCTCTGTATACGCTTCAAAGTAAGTATCAGTACTATGCAGGCTTGCTACATGTGTTACCGAGCCAATGTTTAACGCGTCAATTTGAGCGGGTAATGGTTTTGTATGGTCAACGACATAATCTGCACCTAGTTTTTTAACCCATGCTTGTGAGCTTTCACGCGATGCAGTGGCAATAACCGTTGCGCCAGTAATCGCTTTAGCGAGTTGAATAAAAATAGAGCCAACGCCGCCTGCGGCACCTGTTACTAAAATAATTTCGTCTGATTTTGTTGTTGCATCAGCAGCTTGTTTTACAATTTTTAAATGCTCAAATAATAATTCGTACGCTGTTATTGCAGTAAGGGGTAATGCAGCAGCTTCAGCATCGTTTAAGCTCTGCGGTTTAAACCCTACAATGCGCTCATCCACTAATTGAAATTCTGCATTACTACCTGGGCGAGTAATGTCACCTGCGTAATAAACCGCATCACCGAGTTTAAATGCCGTTACAGCATCGCCGATTGCAACAACCTCACCAACTGCATCCCAACCAATAACTTTTACTTCACCATCAGCAGGGGGCATAGATGCACGCACTTTGTAATCTGCTGGGTTAACTGCAATAGCTTTAACTTTAATTAATAAATCGCGACCTGTTGCAACTGGCTGTGGTAATTCAACATCAATTAACGATTCAGGATTAGTAACAGAAAGAGATTTTTTATAACCAATAGCTTTCATAATAAATGTCCTAATTTGTTTACGTATAAGGTGCAAGCCATGCTTTGGCTAGCTAATAGATATATAGTAGACCTTGCTTTAATGTAGATAAACCGCATAATCGTTGAATCATTATCAAATATAAATAGATAATATGAACATAGAAGATTTAAAACTTATTTTAAAAGTCGCTGAGTTTAGAAGTATTACGCTCGCAGCTGCTAAGTTAGATATGCGTACAGCCACAGCAAGCGCCGCTATTAAACGCGTGGAGTCAGCGCTTGGTAGCGAGCTGTTTGTTCGTACCACACGTCATTTGAGGTTGTCGGCTGCTGGGGAGCGCTACATACCACAATGTGAACAGGCTTTAGCAGTGCTTGAGCTCGCAAAACAAAACCTTAAAGGTGAACACGACGAAATAGAAGGCGAATTGCGTGTTGCACTTTCATCTGACTTAGGGCGTAACTTGGTGATCCCATGGATTGATGAACTCATGGACACTTATCCAAAGCTAAGTTTAAGGACGCATATAAGTGATAGTAATATCGACTTTTACCGTGACTCAGTTGATATAGCACTTCGTTATGGCTCGCCTAATGATGCAAGTATTTATGGTTTTAAAATTTGTAACATACCGCGCTTATTATGTGCAACTGACGAATATCTTTTACAAAATGGAACTCCCGTGCATCCTGACGATTTAGCGTCGCATCAAGGTTTGTTTTATCAGTTGCAGGATATTATAAATAATACGTGGGAATTCAGCGATGGTGAGGCAAAATATAAAGTTAAAATGGATGGCAGGCGCGCCTCAAACGACGGCGATTTAGTCAGGCGCTGGTGCGTTGCGGGTAAGGGCTTAGCTGTAAAGTCGGCTCTTGATATGGCTGATGATTTACTCAATGACAGGGTGGTTACTGTAATGCCAAATTATCAACATGTTAATGGTGAACTTTGGCTTATTTGCCCAAGTAGGCAGTCAATAACCCCTGCGGTGCGTTTACTACGTGATGCATGCAGAGCAAAATCCCAAGCTATTCTGCAGCAGTTGGTAAATAAAGGAATTATTGATAAAAGCGTACTGAGCTAATTAAGGAAGAGTTATGCAAGTTGATGATATTAGAATTTTTATTCCCTGTAAAAATTATGGACAATCTCAGCGCTTTTATAAAGCGCTTGGATTTAAGATTGAAGATGCCTCAAATGATTTATGTGTGTGTACCTTTGGCGAATGTACGTTCTTTTTACAGCGTTATTATAATAAAACGTTTGCTGAAAACTTAATGCTGCAACTTTGTGTGTTAAATATAGATGAAGCATACGAACTCATTAGTAACCTAAACGGTTTTGATATCCGCTTTGAGGGTATAAAACGAGGGCGTGTTGAACTTTATGGATTGAAATTTGTTCAATCTAGGGGCGATTTAATCGCGGCGCAGGGTTTGTAACCTAGTGGGCTAAGTAAAAACCGAGCAACAAAGAGTCAATCGCCCCTAGAAAGAACCCAAAGGGCAGCGTATGTTTGGTCTTTATGCTACGTTATCGCCTATGTATGGGGAACAACCACATATCATAGGCTCTGCCTTGCCTAAATACCAAACACACAGCTGCAAATTCAACCACCAAAGGTCAACACGCCCTAGACCCTTGGGGTAGCGTTATTTACTTATGGGGACCATCGGGTGAGCTTTGGCACGTAACTGAATTAAATTAAAAATAAAAAGGAATAAATGTGAGATTTAATAAATATATAATCATTTTTATGGCGACCTTACTTGCTTCTTGTAGTTCGTTTGTGAGCAACAATACAGGTAAAAATACGCAATCTAGTAGCTTAATGGACTTCTTATATCCTGATCAACAAAGTCGCTCTACCTATAAACCTGAAATACCTGTTTTAAAACTCCCTGTTACCGTCGGAATTGCATTTGTACCGTCTAAAAACTGGCAGCTAGACGGGTTAGAGACACAAAATCAAGTCGAATTACTCGAAAAAGTAAAAAAGTCATTTCTACAATATGATTACATTGACCGCATTGAAGTTATACCAAGTACCTATTTAAAAGGAGGTGAAGGCTTCGCAACACTCGAGCAAGTCGGGAGACTTTACGATGTCGATGTAATGGCACTGGTTTCATATGATCAAGTTACGCAATCTTATGAAAATAATGCAGCCTTACTTTATTGGACAATAGTGGGTATGTACGTTATTCCAGGTAATGAAAATACAATTCAAACCTTTGTGGATACAGCTGTTTTTGATATTAAAAGTAGAAAAATGCTATTTAGAGCACCAGGTATAAGTAAACTTGAAAAAAGAACAACAGCAATAGGTATTGATGAAACGTTATCTGAAAAGTCGGCTGAAGGTTTTAATCTAGCGGTTAGTGATATGAGTACTAATTTAGATGCAGAACTAGCAAGGTTTAAAACACGTGTTAAAGAAGAAAAAATTGCAAAAGTCGAAAATAAAGATGGCTCTAGTAACGGTGGCTCTTTGAGTATTTATTTACTCGTTTTGGTGTCGTTATTAGTTATGCGTAGCAAAAAAATTTAAAGTTGATAAAAAAATAAGTATTTTTAATAATGCCACCGGCTTAGAGCTGGTGGCATTATTTTTTATTAGCTAACTTAGCTTTTTATTAAAAAACTCAACGGTACGTTGCCATGCAAGCTCGGCATTGTCTTTATCATATCGACCTGTCGAGTCGTTATGAAATCCATGATTTGCCCCTTTATACATATGCATAGTGTATTCAACATTATTAGCTTTTAAATCTTGTTCGTACTGTGGCCACGACGCGTTTACACGTTTATCCAGCTCGCCTAATTGAATCATTAACGGTGCTTTAATATTTTTACGTAAACTTTCACTGGCAGGAGTGCCGTAAAAAGGTACGCCGGCACTGAGTAAGTTGCTATCTACTGCCGCTAAGTAATTAACAATGTAGCCGCCAAAACAAAAACCGACAGCACCTAACTTACCGTTACTGTTAGCATGCGATTTTAAAAAGTGCGCTGCGGCAACAAAATCGTTTTGAATTTTAGCGCGATCCATGTTTTTTTGCATAGCGCGTCCTTCATCATCGTTACCAGGGTAGCCACCCAGTGGAAAGAGCGCGTCGGGTGCAAACGCAATAAAACCGACCTTAGCTAAGCGCCTTGCTACGTCTTTTACGTAAGGATTTAAACCACGGTTTTCGTGTACCACAAGTACAACAGGAAGCTTACCTTCTATGTTTTTAGGGGTTGCTAAGTAACCTTTGCCTTTTCCGTGCCCGTCTGGCGAATCGAATTCTTCGTATGTTGCTTTAATATCATCGTCATTAAACGACACTTGTTCAGCAAGTGCATAGTTAGGTAATAATGCTGATGTAAGTACAGCCATCGAAAAGCCAAGAGCAGCAAGGCCACCGAGTTTTTTCATAAAAGTACGTCGGTCCATTAAACCGTGGGCGTATTCGTCATACCAATCAAAGGCTTCTTGAGGAATGTGATCAGAGGGAGATGTATTCATGGCTGTTCCTTAATTTTATTATGTCTATTTATTATTTAAATACCATAACGTATTAAGAATAAAAAACGAGCAATATTTCTCTCAATTATTAGGACTGTTGCCAAAGTTATCCGTCAAGCAAGGAAAGGAGCACATTCCTTTGTTGTGCGGATATTAAAGAAACCATTTCAAGGTGATTTAAATCTTTTACCTCATAAATGCTCACTTTTGGATTATTAAGAGTAAGCAACCCATTATATGGACTCACTTTGTCTGCATTACTTGCAAGTATGTAAGTTTTTTCAGAATAACTAGGTGTGCTAAGTGCATTGAATAGATTAAGTTTGTAAGCAGGAACTCCACTTTCTTCAATTATTTTAATAGCCACTTCATTCAAATAATCATCACCTAAAAACATACTATAAGTAGGGTGAGTTAACCTAGCAATAGTATTTAATGCAGTTTTAAAATTAATCATAGGAGCAATAAGTATATGTTTATCAATATTTAGCTTGGTTTTTATGTGACTACTCGCAACTGCACCCATTGAATAGCTAATAAGAGATATATTTTCATATTCTTGTATCTTTATATATTCACTCACAATATTTGCGTTTACTAAACCAAAATCAAATGGTTCGTTTTGGTTAGGGGAAGGTGCAACAATAACGTCAGCTCCTGTAAAATGAGCAAGCCAGCGTGATTGCATGCCATAGATCGTGTAATCAACACCATAGCCTGGGAATAAAACGATTAAATTATTTTTTTTAACAGAGTGCTTATTTTCGTTATTTAAGTTTTCTTCGAACGTTTTAATTTTAGAATCGATTTTTAATTCAAAATTGAGTGTAACCGTTGAAATTTCTGTGCCATTATTAAACATTGTTGGTGAGGTGTATAAAAAATCCACACAGTGTTTATTGCTTATACAATGTTGGGTTTTCTTCCCCAAAACATTGCTATCTACAACTGCTTTATCAAAAATAACAGGTTTAACTGGCTTCGTTATTTGCTTGGCAATAAAGTGCTGACAGCCGCTCAAAAGCGCAACATAAGACAAGATTAGAACTATAAAAAAACGCATTAGATTCCTTTCCTATATACAAAAATTTGTAAAAATAAAGCCTTAAGTGTCTAACTTTTAAGTACCTTCCATAGTATAAGATACAACGAATTTAAATAATGTGAACTTACCTAGGTTTGTAAATTCATTCATAACCAGTCTCTGATAAGCCCTCATCTACGCCGATTAAAAAGTCGAGCCCTACAAACGCAAACGATATTGCTACGGCGCCTAATAGCATTAAGTTGCGGTTATTCTTTTTGTAGCCAATTGTGGTTAGTACAGCAAATACAATAAATAAAATAAGTTGAAGTGTGCCCATCATTATTCCTTTTGAGGGTTATATTTATAGAGTCAAACTATCAGTAAGATAAAGACTTGGCAAATAGGTGAATATCATTTTTAAGCTAAAAATAAAAAGCTCGGCATAATATGCCGAGCTTTTTTGGTTGGGATGTTACTTAATTTAGCTATTAGTAGGCGCTGGTTGGGCATCTACTAGTGGTGGCTTGCCACGCATTTTACGTACTAATCGTTTAGCATCTTCTAGTGCAACATACTGGCACGGTATAAGTATCAGTGTAATTACTGTGGCAAATAACACACCAAAAGCAAGTGATACAGCCATCGGGATAACAATTTTAGCTTGTAAACTCGTTTCAAAAATAATTGGCATTACACCAATAAAGGTAGTGATTGAGGTGAGTAATATTGCTCTAAAGCGACGAGCACCGGCTTGCATTACAGCATCCTTAATCGAAACACCTTCAGCGCGGGCTTTGTTTACAAAATCAACCATAACGAGGGAATCGTTTACGACCACACCCGCTACAGCAATAATGCCAAACATCGATAAGCTACTCATGGTCATACCTAAAATCATATGGCCAAACATAGCGCCCACTACACCAAACGGAATAACCGACATTATAATAAGTGGCTGCGAGTAAGATCGAAGCGGAATCGCTAACAAGGCAAATATAATCATCATTGATATACCAAAATCACGAAGCTGCTCTGAAGCGCTATCCATCTCTTCTTGAATGCGCCCAGCTACATCACTTGTAACGCCAGGGTAGCTTTTAAGTAATGTTGGTAAGTATTCATCACGAATTTCTTCTGCAATTGCAAATGGTTCGGCTTGGTCGGTATTTACCGCAGCCCATACGTTTACAGTACGTTTAGAGTTTTCGCGGCGAATACGGTTTACACCGTCAACCAGCTTAACTTCGGCTACTTCACTTAGCGGTACTTCAGCGCCTGTAGGCGTAATAATACGCACACTTGCTATGTCACTTATTGAGTTACGTTCGTCTTCTGGATAGCGGATCATGACTTTAATTTCTTCGCCTTCACGCAATATTCGCTGCGCTTCTAAGCCGTAGTAACTAAAGCTAACTTGCGACGCTACATCAGCAAGCGTTAAACCCATGCTGTAAGCGAGTGGTTTCAAATCAAGTTGCACTTCGTCGGTAGCGCTTTGCATTGAATCGTTTACGTCGCCAACGCCTTCCATTGTTTGTAATTTGGCTTTTAATTTACCAGCCACTTCTTTTAGCTCGTCAGCATTTTTGCCTTCAAGTTTAAAGCTAACGTCGCCATCATCTCGACCGCCATTCATTATACTGTCTTGAATGGTCATGGTTTTAATGCCTGGTAGGGCGGGCATTTGCTCGCGCCATAATGCACTTAGGGCAAAGGTGTCGATAGGGCGTAAGTCAGGCTCTACCAAAATGGCCATAATATTTGCTTGCGTTCGTCCGCGCAGGCTTACCGATAAATCGCGGATCATCGGTTTACCGTATTGCTCTTGTAGTTGCTGATCGACCTTTAACAACACGCTTTCTATTTTACGTGCGGTTTCAAGCGTTGCTTGCTCAGATGAGGCAAGGTTCATTTCTATATCAATACGCGGAAAGTCGTGCGGTATTTTAGGGTTTGGTACAAACTTAACTAAACCACCTGCAAACATACCTGCGCTTACAATAAGCAAACACATAAAGCCAACAATTACGGTATAGCGGTAGTGAATACAGCGGCTAACAAAAGGAAGGTAGTAGTTATTCACAAAGCCTTTTAAGCCACTATCAATTACCATACGTAAGCGATGTAATAGGTTTTTAGGATTTGGTTTACGCGGGTTCATTGCTGCAATGTGTGCAGGTAAAATAAGTTTTGATTCAATGAGTGAAAAAATCAAACATAAAATAATAACGCCACCAATGGCCTTAGAAAAAGCAGCACCAGGGCCGGTTGCGAGTGTTTGTGGTAAAAATGCAGCAATGGTAGTTAGTACACCAAAGGTTGCTGGCATCGCAACACGTTTAACACCGCGTACTACGTTATCAAGTGTATGACCGTATTTTTCTATTTCGGCACTGGCTGATTCGCCCACAACTATGGCGTCATCAACAACAATCCCGAGCACAAGTATAAAGGCAAAAAGTGAGGCTAGGTTAATTGTTACATCTAAAAAGCCAATGGGCATAAACAAAAAGGCACCTAGAAAAGACACCGGTAAACCCATCATTACCCAAAATGCCAAGCGTAGTGGTAAAAATAGTGCCAGTACTATCATTACTAACAAGCCACCCCAAATCATGTTATCGACCATCATATCAAGTCGACCTTCAAGGTAGTAAGTTAAATCAACAATAGGAGAGAGCTTAACGCCTGCAGGTAAAAGCGGCTCTTTAGCTGCCATGTAGCTTTTAAGTACTTTTGCTACATCGGTAATGTCTTGATCTTTTGATGCGTTTACTTCAAACGAGAGTGAATTTTTACCATTATATTTTGAATACTGCAGACCTTCTTCAAAGCCATCGTTAATGGTTGCTACATCGCCTAAATAAATTTGTGCGCCATCAGCAAGGGTAATAAGGGGCAGTTTTTCAAACTCAAAGCCACGGTAGGCTTGTTTTTCAACACGCATCGAAATATAACCGTTTTCAGAGCGTATTTGCCCCGCCGACATATTGGCCGAAAAGTTTTGTACAGCGCCTGCAATATCTCTAAATGTTAAGCCGTACTCGCGTAGTTTATCGGGGCTAACTTCTATACCAATTTCGTATTCTAAACCGCCGTTAAAATTAACAAGATTTACGTGAGGCAGTGCTTGTAACTCGTCTTTAATATCGTTGCCAAGCTCTTTTAACTGGTAGTTACTCATGTCGCCATAAAGCGCGAGTATCATTACTTCTTGCTCAAATTTATCGCGGCGAACAACAGGGCGCTCCATTCCCGCAGGAAAGGTGTTTATTGAATCAACTTGTACTTTAATTTCATCAAGTACTTCTTGTGGATTGTATTGTTCTTCTATTTCAATCCACGCTTGTGAAAAACCACGGTTAGAGTAAGTAATTAGGCGTTTAATGCCTTCAATACCTTCGAGGTTTTCCTCAACTTTTATGGTTATGCCTTCTTCAACTTCTTGCGGGGCTGCACCTGGGTAAACCGCTTGTACGCTTATCCAGTTACTTTCAAACTGTGGGAACATTTGTTTGCGAATGGTCATCGCCATTAAAATACCGCCCACTAATATAAATATCATTAGTAGGTTGGCAGCAACCGGGTTTCGGGCAAACCATGCTATTAACCCTGTTTCACGAGTGTTCATGATTATTCCTCTTTCAGCGCAAGTTGAGTTACATCAGTTTTATCAGGCGCAATATCTTCAACTTTTACTGCCATACCTTCAGTTGGATACTCAAGCGCTGAGGTAACAATTTGCTCGCCATTTTTTAGCCCTTGGCTGGCTATAATCATGCCGTTTTGTTCGCGTATAATATTGAGAGTTTTAAACGATAATGTTAAATCGTCATTTAAAATTACAATTTTATTATCTTTAACTAAGTGGTGCGCAACAATAATTGCGTTATCAAGCGGGCGACCTTCAATGGTAGCGTTAATGTATGAACCAAAACGAAGGGGGCGTGTTTTATCGCCATAAGGTGTTGCAAGTTGTGCAACCAAGTAGCTCATACGGCTTGTTTGATCAACCACACCTTCGGTGCGAATTACTTTGGCTTGCCACATTGTTTGCTTACCCGCGTATTCTGCGTTAAATGTAACATTTGAGCCTACGCCGCCATTTTTTAAATATTGCAGTTCTTGGTCGGCAACGGGTAAACGGACCTCTGCAACTGAGGTTGCACTCAATGCACCAAAACTATTACCTGGGTTTACTACTGAACCCAAGCTAATTGTGCGTTCATTAATAATGGCATCGTATGGGGCTTTAATATAAGTACGTTCAAGATTGCGGCTAGCACGTTTAACACTTGCTTGAGCAGAGCGGTAACGCGCTAATTTTTCGGCCAGTTGTGGTTTACGTAAATAAAGTTCTGAGGCAATAGCTTCGCTTGAGTCCGATTTAATACGCTCCCATTCAGCTTTTGCTACATGTGCTTGTGCGCGTTCTATTTCAAGTGCTGAGCTTGCTTGAGCTAAACCTGCTTGCGCTTCAATAAAGTCTGCCTCGTAATCATTTGCATCAATTCGTGCTAAAATATCGCCTTGCTTTACAAACGCGCCTTCAACAAATTGATCTGATACCGAAATAACTTGCCCACTAACTTGTGCTATCAGCTCGGTACGGTCCTTTGGTTTAACAATGCCGTACGATTTAACATCGAGCGTTATAGAATCTAAAAGTATGCTTTGTGTTGCAACTAAAGGGCGTAAATCTTGCTCAGGCTTTTCTTCGGGTGGTTTTTTCATTGCCATAAAGGCGAAAGCTAAAGCAATACCGCCTGCTAAAACAGCAATTGGGAGTATTATTTGTTTTGTAGTAGCCACAAGGCATTCCTTCATAATTGGTGGTGACAGAGCAATAATACGCAATAAAGTGTTTACAAGCTGTTTTAAGATGTAACAAAGCATTACATGTGTGTGTTACAACTCACTATGCGACTAATTAAGTTCCTAAAAAGAAATTAAAGTAAGTGTTTTTTATACAGAGGAAATTATGAAAACCGAATCGATGAATTGCAGGCTAGGCTGCGGCGCATGTTGTATTGCGCCAAGTATTAGTTCGCCTATTCCAGGTATGCCAAATGGTAAAAAAGCCGGAGAGCGTTGTATTCAGCTAGATGAACGTAATTTATGTAAGTTATTTGGTGATGAAAGTCGCCCAAAAGTATGTAGCGATTTTAGCGCCACGCTTGATGTGTGCGGGTCAACAAATGCACAAGCTTTAGCGCTTATTACAGAGCTTGAAGAGCTAACTTAATCCTCGTTTTTAATACACATCTATTTACAATATATTATTAATAAAAATCTTCATAAGGTTAATAAAAGCAGTCGTTAATTTATTTAATGGCGAAATATTAGACATATTTAACTTTGTTGCTAATATAGGAAATTGTAAGATACTTTTTATAAATCTAATTTATAGGTGATTTCGTTCAATCTTAATTTTTAAAAGGAAAGAAAAATGAAAAATTTACTTACAGCATTTACATTAGGTGTGACTTTATTAGGTTGTTCAAACTTACCCATTAAAACCGATATTAAAGAAGACCACTTTAGACTCGAAAACTTTAAAAGAGAGCAGGGAGTAGATCTAGAATATGTCCACTTGATGTGCTTTAACAAAAAACCTACACAATGGGCTGAACCAAAGCAGTATATCAGTGGTGAGCATGATTTATGGGTAAAGGCGAGTGTTTCAAACCCTGATGTTTTAAATAGTCAAAAAGAAGCTTTTGTTAATTTTAACGTTAATTTAGATTCTGATAAAAGCTACATGCTAAATAGAAAAAGGGAAGGGGATAAAATATCAATCTGGATACAAGAAGTTGAAACCGGTACGGTTGTTTCGCAGGTTCTTACAGATGAGCTTAGTCGCCCTTTACAAATTGATAATGAGCTAAGAAAAAGACAATGTCGTTCTGGTTCAATATAAGCTGAGTAATCAAAGCTCTTAATATTTAGTAGGCCGTTTATTCTTTGCTAAATATTTATTCAAAGACCTGTTTTAAATAAACAGGTCTTTGAATGTGATAGCTCAATTCTACCAACTATACGTTGCGCTTAACGTATATTGCTCACCTCGCCCTGGTGTACCAGGTATCTCTTCAAACGATTCACCCCATAAGTTATCTGCTGCTAAAGTAATAAATAAGTTTTTTAGCATTGGCGGCGTAACTTTTAACGTTAAATGAGTAAATAAAGCATCGTCGTCACTACCGCGCAGCGCATTTTCGTGCTGTTTGCGCCACTCGTTATCTATTCTAAACTGCAATATATCAGTAGGATTCCACACTGCGCCGAGTGTTAGGCGGTGATCAGGAAAGTTTAATGCGTAAAAACTAGCATCAATATCTGCCGCACCGTAATTTTCTGATTTATGAAGGTAGGTGTAACTCGCTACAATTTCGGTGGTTTCAAAGTGTTTAGTTGCTAAGAACTCAATGCCCGTCGTATTTATATCTACAGCGTTTGCAAAGCGCGCAGAGCTTGAATCAAAATTAAACGTCCAATCGGTTAAGTTGTCATCTTTGCGATAAAAAATAGCCGAATTAAGTTGCCAAGTTTGCTCATCAACTAATAAACCTAGCTCTAGGCTTTTAGTCGTTTCGCGCTCAAGGGTGTAATTACTTTTAAATAACCCGCCTGAATCACTTCCGCCAATGGCGGTATAGCCTGCTACTTGGCTTGCCTCTGCGTACGATAAATAAAACGTGCGCTCAAAACCTTTGCTGTTTTGTGTATTAAGCGTTATATCACCAATAAGTGACAGTTCAGAGTCGTCTCTATTTGTATCGTCAAACGCAGCACCTAAACGAAATGTAAGTTGTTTATTATCCTCAAGCGCCATTTTGTATTCAGGCAATACGCTTAATTTATAATACTTACGAGAGGTAAAGTTGTTTTCAAGCGTGGTAGATTCAATTGAGTCGTCAATAAACTGTGCTGAATAATTTACAGCAAATACATCGCTTTGAGCATGATGCCCCGATAGCGCTAACGACTTAACTTCACTTTTGTGAAACGCTTCAAAAGCGCTTGGATTTTCGCGAGAGTAAATATAATGATCGTCGTGTGTGCGGTAATAAGCCGACACTTCAAAGTTACTATCCTGCGCATAATTTTGCTTATGGTTTAGCATTAATAAGCGGGTTTCTAGCTCTTCTGTTTCGTTAACGCCAAATGGTGTGTACAAATTTGGCCAGCCAAAAAACTTATCTTGTGAGCCAAAAAACAAATCTGTTTGAGAATCAGCGCCAGCTAATTGAACGCGACCCGATGCACGCGTAAAGTCGTGATCGCCGTTATCAATTGTGCCATCGCTTTGTGAGTGAGAAATCTCACCTTCAAAACCAAGCTTCCAATCCTTTGCGCCTTCAAGGGGCATACTTACACCTGCATGTAAGCTTTGTAAGTTAAAATCGTTTGTGCCAGTACCTACCGATACACTGCCGCCCGTGCTAATTGGTTTCCAGCCAAACGATACAGTGCCTACAGAGCTATTAGCACCATTAAGCGCATTGTCTGCGCCTGTTAAAATATAAGGGCCGGTAAGCATTTGCGGTGCAATAGGAATTTCAGCAAAGTAATGACCAGACTGTGGGTCAAGTAAAGTAGCACTACCAACTCTAAAGCCGGTATTTTCAAAAATACCACCGCGTATAGTTACATCGGCTTGCGCTTCAGCCATATTACGTGATTGTAAATCAACACGTGGGTCATACTCTAAATTAGATACTGGAGAGTCAAATGTACCTACAGGTAATGTGTTTGCCGTGGGCGATGCCTCAACCGTTATTTTTTCGATTGCCGGTGATGCTTCAGTTTTATCAGTTATAGCTTCGCCGTAGGCAAAACTGCTCGCGCTGCATAGCAGTGCAGGGAGTATAAAGTGCGGTGACCATTTCATGTTGTGTGTCTCATTTTTTATATGCAATTACGGTAACAATTAAATTCAGAACACACTTTTAAGGCGTGATAAAATAATTCAATTAAACAACTGCGATTTTGGCGCGATTGTACATTAATTCATTAAAAACTGCATTTGATAATCATTTGCAAAGTTAATGCATCTAACAAACTTGGTCACATTTATTATGAATATAAAACAGCAAGATACTATTTACTTTGCAGGTGGCTGCCTGTGGGGCGTGCAAGAGTTTTTAAAGCACTTACCTGGTGTAATAAGTACTGAAGCAGGGCGGGCTAATGGAAAAAACGATAATACACAAGGCGAATACGACGGTTATGCTGAGTGTGTAAAAGTAATATTTAGTACAAAAGAGGTTAGCTTAAACGAGCTGTTTGGCTTCTTTTTTGAGATTATTGATCCGTATAGCGTTAACAAACAAGGGGATGACGTAGGCCCTAAATATCGCACTGCCATTTATAGCAAAAGCCAAAGCCATTTAGATGCAGCAAGCAATTATATAAACCAGCGAAGTGATGCTGATAAAATTGTGGTAGGGGTAGAGCTGCTAACTAACTACGTGCCAAGCGATCCTGAGCATCAAGACCGCTTAACTAATCATCCTGATGACTATTGCCATATACCGCTTGAGTTACTGCATAAGTATAAATCGTAACTTAGAGTAGGGTAAGCGCACAAAGATAAGTAATTAGAAGCTATCGCTTCTCGCGTAAGCAAGCTTAGCGCCTACGGGTAAAGTTTGACGCGGTGTTTTTTGTAGACGTGCAGCTTGCTGACGTGACGAGTGCAGCTCGTAATTTAAGGTTGAATATAGCGTTAGGTAAAGGTAAGTGATTAGAAGCTATCGCTTCTCGCGCAAGCAAGCTTAGCGCCTACGGGTAAAGTTTGACGTGGTGTTTTTTGTAGACGTGCAGCTTGCTGACGTGACGAGCGCAGCTCGTAATTTAAGGTTGAATATAGCCCTATAAAAGTAAGTAATTAGAAGCTATCGCTTCTCGCGCAAGTAAGCTTAGCGCCTACAGGTAAAGTTTAATCCGGTGTTTT
>NZ_PJBK01000025.1:0-47639 GCF_002836155.1 Pseudoalteromonas sp. GutCa3
TAATGATGCAGTACTTACTAATTCTGATGCACATACTTTCATGGTTAGTTTTTTATCTTCAATTTCTACAAATTTTGAATATCAAAAATTAAGCTCATTAGTTGGCATAAAGTACAATGACACACAAGTAACAGAGCAACCGTTATTTGATGTTGCATCTGTTGATTATGATGGCTTAACGCGTTCAACTATTAACCTTTTTAATGCTGTAAGTGAAGACGGCGTTACTGTTGGTTGGGGCGGTGCTCCTTACGATAAAGTATCTTTTACACCTGATGGTGAAGATGATGCAGAAACGTGGTTCACACATGAGTTTATAGAACGTGGGATTGTAATAAGTGCTGATGGCAGTATAAGTGTTGAGTTAGAGCCTGAGTTTAATGAATACGGTGGCACAAGCCGCGCTAACGATATTGTCAAAACAAATAGTGGTTACACTGTTGTAGGTAATATCTCTACAAGTATTCCTGATGACAGACAAGATAATATTGATGATAACTGTGATAATGAAGACGAACCAACGTCAGTGTGTATCAATTTATTAAATTCTAATATTTCACGAGGCTTATTTAATAAGCGTGCTGTTAAATGGGAACTTGATGAATCGTTAAATATTATTTCTGTTGAAGAGCTTGGTATGGCACTTACACCTGATGAAGGTGAAACGGAAGATGACGCATTTACGAGTACTGCTCTAGCAGTGAACAACAACGGTACAATTGTAGGTTCATCAAATACGCGTTATTACAAAAATGATGATACGATTCTTACAATGCCAGTCTATTTTAAAGACGGTGCAGTCACTGACTTTATTAATCAAGAAGATGACTGGCAGGCTGGTAAATCAATCGCTATTAATGATAATGATGTAATTACAGGTTATGCGACAAAGCGTATTGAAGGTACTCTTCGTAATAAATTCTTCTATCATGACATCGAAACAGGTAATACAGTTTTTCCAACTGATTATTTTTCAAGCTCAAGTTCTTATGGCAACGATATAAATAATCAAGGTTATATTGTAGGCGAAGGGGAAGTGGGTGTATCTGATAGCTCACGACTTAAAGAAGCCTTTATTTACAAAATTGGTGAAGATAAAATCACTAATCTAAACGATTTACTGCCTTGTTATGATACTGATGGCGAAACTGATTATGCTTATTCTATGGTTGAAGCAACAGCTATCAATGAAAATAATGAAATATTTGGTACTGCGACTAAGACAGTTGAAAAACTTGATTCTTTAGGCGGTGTTGTAACTGATATCAATGGTGAAATTGAATATGAAAGTATTGCAGTTGCAGTTAAGTTAACGCCAATTGCAAATGGTGAAGTAGAAAACTGTGCTCCAGTAGAAGCAGAAGTCTATGAGCGTAACTCTGCTAGCTTTCCTTGGTATACATTATTGCTATTACCATTAGTTGGCTTAAGACGTATATTTCGCTTTTAAAGTTTAATAATATTGATTATAAAAAAACCAACTTAATAAAGTTGGTTTTTTTTCGTCTATAATATTTTATAAGATTAGGATTGCCATGAATCTTATAATTATTATTTAGCTTTAACGCTACTAATTATTTCGCGATAACCATGCCTTTTTAACAGAACGGCGCCAAATAATATCAATACCAAAATAGCCGATAATTGATGCAATAGAAGCACATACTAACGAACCTAGTAAAAATGCAGGACCAATAGTTTCTATGCTCTCAAGAAACCAAGACCAACTAGCTTCAAATACAAAGTGTTGCTCAGGCTGATTAAGTATTAATGTACCCACTAAGTATGAGCCATAAAAAATAGGTGGCATAGTTAGAGGGTTTGTAAGCCATACTAATGCTACTGAGATAGGTAAATTAACTCTAAATAATATAGCGCCGGCTGCTGCTAAAACCATTTGAAAAGGAACAGGGATGAAAGCAAAAAATAACCCGACTGCAAATGCACCTCGAGCAGAACGTCTATTTAAATGCCAAAGATTTGCATCTTGTAAAAGGCGTCCAAATATTCTTAGTGATTTATGATGTCTAATTTTATTTGGATCAGGTAAAAATCTTTGGATCGTTTTTTTAGCCATTTAAAGCAACCATTTACATCAGTGTGGATAAGTCTTGGGTTTGTAATTGGCTGTATAGCAACCGTATTTTATTATCAAACTCTCGAATTTACAGTATTTACAATTTTCATTGTTATAGTGAGCGCTTATTTTAAGCCGTTTTTAAATGTATTGTTAGGCTTTATTTGTGCAATTTGCTTCGTTGGTCTGCATTTTTACGTTTTTTATAGTTTTGAAATACCAAAACCGGATGAAAAGTATGCACTTGATTCTACATTAATTGTTGAAGAGGTTATTTCTGACAAAAAACCTCAATATATTAAAGTTAAAATAGTGGCATTAGAAGGGAGTAATTTTTCGGATTTTAGAGCACCCAAAGCAATGCTCAGTGTTAATTCTGCACAGCCTTTAATAGTAGGTGATGAATTTTCTGCTTTAATTCATTTAAAACATTTTCGTAGTAATAAAAATTTTAATGTATTTGATAATGAACGTTATGCTTTTATAAGTAGAATATTATTTAAAGGTAAAGTGCTTAATAAAAATCTTAATATTATAAATAGCGACAAACAAAGCATAATTTTAGATTATCAGCACTTCCTTAAAAACACTTATACGGATACAAAATTACAGTGGCTCTATTATGCATTGCTTAGCGGTGAAAAATCTTTGATGAGCTACGCTGACAAACAATTAATGCAATCTCTTGGGCTAAGTCATTTACTTGCTATATCGGGGTTACATATTGGTTTGATTTTTAGCTTCGGTTATCTATTTACTCGATTCATTTTTGCAAAAATTAATTCTTCGATTGGGCAATCATTCAACCTGACTCTTTATTACAGTTCATGCGGATTTTTAGTAGCCTTGGTTTATGTGTACTTAAGTGACTTTTTAGTATCGGCAACGCGAGCGCTTATCATGCTGGGTTGTTATTTATTATTGTATTTTCTTGCTAAGCAGCCGCTGCGTTGGCGGAGCATTTTATTTGCCTTGGTTATTGTTTTTATTGTTAACCCATTTAATTTACTCAATCCAGGTCTCTACTTTTCATTTTTAGCTGTTGCTATCATTTTTACAGTTATTAATAAATTACCAATATTAAACACTCGCATAAAAAACAAAGTTATTTCACTGTTTGTTATTCAAATAGCGTTATTTATTGGTTTATTGCCACTTTCACTCTATTTTTTTAATGGGGTAAGTATTGCAGGTTTGATAATAAACTTAATTGCTATACCGCTGCTTTCAATCATTATCTTACCTTTTTTAATTGTTTTTACATTACTGAGTATTTTCTTAGATATAAGTATTTTAATAAACCTGTTTGATACAGGCTTATATGCGCTATTTAAATTGCTTAATGAAATACCAGAATCGTTAAGATGGATAACGACTGGCAGAATTGACTCAATATTTGTCGTTTTTACTTATATTATTATGTTGATGGTTTATTTTCTTCCTTATAAATGGCTCGCTTTTATTCCAGCAATAACGCTTTTATTAAATTATTGGCTAACAGAAAAGTCTAAGTGGCAACTACATGTATTTGATGTTGGGCATGGACTTATGGCATTAATTGAAAAAGATAAACAAGTGCTTATTTATGATTTTGGCCCCAGTTATTTCAATCGCTTTAGCCGTGCGCGAAGTATTTTATTGCCTTATATTAAAGCAAATAATTTAACAGTGAAAACGGCGATTCTAAGTCATGAAGATAATGATCACGCTGGAGGATTACAACATTTCATAGATGCTGGCTTTGGTGAAACATTACAACAATTTCATCCTAAAAATACACATAATGTATGTGAAGTCATAAACATTGATTTTGCTGGATTAAAAGTACAAAGCTTTAGTACAAAAGGGTTTGGAAATGAAAATGATGATTCATGCGTTGTTAGGGTATCAGATAATACTCATAGCGTGTTACTTACCGGTGATATATCAAAGGCGCGTGAAGCATCGTTATTAGCGGATAATACATCATTAAAAAGTACAGTAATGTTAAGCCCGCATCATGGCAGCGATACATCCTCAAGTGTTAATTTTATAAATAACGTTGCTCCCCAAGTAGTCATTCATTCAAGTGCCTATAAAGGGCAATGGGAATTCCCCAAGCCCATTGTCGTTGAACGGTATAACCAAATAAATGCTCAGCAATTTACGACAGGCGTTGAAGGGCAAATTAGTATTAAATTTTATGCAAAGAATTTGGCTATAGAAACAGCAAGAGGGCAGGAAAGTTACTGGTTTATCAAAGATTGACGTTTAGTTTTATCTCATCGGAGGATACAATACAGATTGTTTCTGTATTTAGAGAGTGTTATGGATCAAAGTACTACACAAATTTATAAACGTCTTGTCTCATATGTTGGCACCTACAAAAGCGTCGCATTTGTCGCAATTATTGGGATGATAGGCTATTCAGCAATGGATGCTTTATTTATTCAATTAATGAAGCCGTTTATTGATCAAGGTTTGAACCAGCGTAATACAGAAGTTTTAAAGTACGCTCCTTTTGTCGTTATCGCGTTAGTTCTAGGGCGTGGTGTTTTTAACTTTATGTCTTCTTACTGCTTAAGTTATGTAGGCTCCCAAGTTGTACGCTCTTTACGCCAAGAGTTATTTGAGCACATATTGCACTTACCCGTTTCTTTTCATGACAAAAACTCAACGGGAGATTTAATTTCAAAAATCACATTTGATACAGAACAAGTTCAACAAGCGATTACTAAAGCCTTGCTAATAGTTGTACGTGAAGGGGCATTTGTTGTATTTTTACTTGCGGTAATGTTCTATACCAGTTGGCAACTATCACTGATATTTTTAGTGATCATCCCACTTGTTGCTATTATTGTCGCCGTCGTCTCTAAACGTTTTCGCCACATTTCTAAAAACATTCAATCTGCCATGGGGCAAGTTACCCGTAGCTCAGAACAAATGCTGAGCGGACATAAAGTTATTCATGGTTTTGGTGGTCAAGATCAAGAGATTAATCACTTCTCGAAAATTAATAATCATAATCGTCAGCAACGTATCAAAATGGACGCAACTAAAGCGCTTAGTGTGTCTATAATTCAAATTTTAGCGGCAAGTGCCATGGCAGTTATTTTGTGGGCGGTGTCGTTGCCATCAATGATTGATACGATTACATCTGGTGACTTCATGGCATTAATTGCCTCAATGATGATGTTATTGCGTCCGCTAAAACAACTTGCCAATGTTAATAGTGATATGCAACGTGGTATCTCTGCCGCGCAAAGTATATTTTTAGTTTTAGACGAAGAAATGGAAAAAGATACAGGCACTGTTTCGGTTGATAAAGTTAAAGGTTTAATTGAAGTTAAGAACGTAACCTTTAAGTACCCAACGAAAGATGAAGCTGTATTAAACGATTTGTCGCTAACGATTGAGGCGGGTGAAAGTATTGCTTTAGTTGGGCGCTCAGGTTCAGGTAAGTCCACAATTTCTAACTTGTTACCCCGCTATTATGATTTAGAACTACCGAGTGAAATATTACTTGATGGCATAGCACTGCAGGACTATAAATTAACTGATCTGCGTCGCCAATTTGCTTTAGTGTCTCAGCAGGTCGTGTTATTTAACGATACGATTGCTAACAATATTTGTTATGGCATAAAGCACGATGTGTCTGTTGAAGAGTTAGAACAAGTTGCCAAACAAGCGCACGTGTGGGAATTTGTTAAAGACCTGCCAGAGCAATTAAACACCATGGTAGGCGAAAATGGGGTAATGCTCTCAGGTGGTCAACGCCAGCGAATAGCGATAGCGCGTGCAATATTAAAAGATGCACCTATTTTGATTTTAGATGAGGCAACGTCAGCACTTGATACCGAATCTGAAAAGCTTATTCAGCAAGCGTTAGAAACGCTAATGAAAGATAAAACCTCTATTGTTATAGCACATCGCTTATCTACTATTGAAAACAGTGACCGAATTTATGTTATTGATAACGGTCGTGTGATAGAAAGTGGCGATCATAGTAGCTTATTAGCAAATGACGGTACTTATTCAGCACTTTGCAAAATGCAGTTTGGTGATCAGGCGTGAGCAAAATAGAGCAAAGCTGGTATAAACCATTTGGTCTAATTACTTTATTGTTATTACCATTAAGTGCTTTGTTTTGGGTTGTATCGGCATTTCGAAAACTCTTGTACAGCGCTAAAATACTTAAACCTTTTGAGTGCAAAACGCCTGTTATTGTAGTCGGCAATATAAGCGTAGGCGGCAATGGTAAAACACCTTTTGTTTTGTGGTTGTATGGTCATTTAACAGAGCAAGGTTTATCAGTGGGAATTATTAGTAGAGGATATGGTGGGCAATCAGAAAATTACCCGCTGTTAGTTACTGGCCTTATAGGTGCTCAGCAGGCTGGAGATGAGCCCGTACTTTTATACCATCGTTTAAAGTGCCCAATAGCGGTTGGGCCTAATAGACAACACAATATCGATTTATTAGAAAAAAATTATACGCTTGATGTCATTATTTCTGATGATGGGATGCAGCATTATAAAATGCCTCGTAGCATTGAGTGTTGTATTGTTGATAGTGAACGCCGCTTTGGTAATGGTTTTGTTATGCCCGCAGGGCCACTACGCGAAACAACTAAACGCTTACAAAGTGTTGATATAGTAATTGAAAATGGCGGTGAGGCTAATAATAGCTACGTGCTGCAAGTAAGTAACCTTCGCTTAGTTAATTCAAGTGATGATGCAAAAAGTAACGTAAGCGAGGCACATGCAATAAGTGCAATTGGGAACCCTAAACGGTTTGAAAACTCATTAGAAGCACAAAATATTAAGCTATTGTCGACTCATCATTTTAGAGATCATTATGCTTATACAGCAGATGATTTTACCCAGTTTGGTGATGATTGCATTATAATGACCGAAAAAGACGCGGTTAAATGTAAGTCCTTTGCAAAACCTAATTGGTATTATTTACCTATAGATGCAGAGCCTTCCGATAGCGTAATAAACACATTAAATTCATTATTAAAAGAAAAAGGAATACTCAATGGCCTTTGATACAAAATTACTCGAGATAATTGCCTGCCCAGTTTGTAAGGGTAAACTACGCTTTGATAGAGAAAACAACGAACTAATTAGTACTGCAGCTAAGCTTGCTTACCCCGTTCAAGATGATATTCCAGTATTGCTTGAAAACGAAGCACGTGAGTTATCTTTAGAAGAGGTTGAAAAGTGGAATTCGTAGTTGTAATTCCTGCACGTTTTGCATCAACCCGACTACCGGGTAAGCCGCTTGCTGATATTTGCGGTAAGCCAATGGTTCAACATGTTTACGAAAAAGCATGTTTATCAGGTGCAAGTAAAGTGGTTATAGCAACCGATCATCAAAAAGTGTTTGATGCAGTAAGTTTATTTACTAGTGATGTTGTAATGACTCGCGAAGATCACCAATCGGGTACTGAGCGTTTAGCCGAAGTAGTTGATTTACTTGATCTCGACAGCGATACAATTGTGGTTAATGTACAAGGCGATGAGCCCTTACTTGCGCCAGAAAATGTATCCCAAGTTGCTGCACTATTAAGTGATTCAACAGCACCAATGGCAACGTTAAGTGTTGCTATTGAAGAGCGTGATGAAGTATTTAATCCTAATGCCGTTAAAGTGGTTAGCGATATAAATAAAAATGCGCTGTATTTTTCTCGTGCAAGTATTCCGTTTGATAGAAGCACAATGATGAATGACAGCAGTGCTCTTAATTTAGCGCCATTTCAGCGCCACGTAGGTATTTATGCGTACAGAGCGGGTTTTATTAAACAATATATAGAATTGAGCGTATCGCCACTTGAGCTACTTGAATCGCTTGAGCAGTTACGTGTGTTGTATCATGGTTATAAAATCAAAATAGAGCAAGCTCAAATAGCACCCCATGCTGGAGTTGATACGCCCGATGACTTAGCTAAAGTGATAGCGCATATTAAAAGTAAAAACGTGTGAGTGAGCAAGTAAGTAAGATATTAAAAGTTGTTTATACACATAACGATTTTTATATTTTAGAAAAGCCAGCGGGTCTTAATTTTCATTCAGAAGATGGCCCCGGCTTTGTTGTGTTAGCCGAACAACAATTATCGCAAAAGCTTTATGCCGTTCATCGTTTAGATAAAGTGACATCAGGGCTGATTATTTTAGCGCGAAACAAAGCCGCTGCGGCCAGCTTTACTGTTATGTTTACTGAGCATGCGATTGCTAAATTTTATTTAGCGGTTAGTGACGCTAAACCGAAAAAGAAGCAGGGGTGGATCAAAGGCGATATGGCTAAATCTCGCCGTGGCTCGTTTAAGTTACTAACGAGTAAGCTGAATCCTGCAATCACCCGATTTTATTCGCTAAGCTATAAGCCTGGGTTTAGAGGGTATATTTTAAAACCTTACTCAGGAAAGACGCATCAATTAAGAGTGGCACTAAAAAGTGTTGGCTCACCTATTTTAGGCGATGCAATGTATTCAGGCACGCCATCAAATCGTACCTATTTACATGCATATGCGTTGAGCTTTTTATGGCAAGGTGAACAAATACAGCTAACTTTATTACCCGATAATGGTGATGAGTATTTGGCGTTAATTAAACATCAAGATTTTCAAGCATGGCAATCGCCATGGCAACTGGATTGGTAAATGAGCGAAAAAGTTACAGATATACGTTTTGGTGGTATTAAACGTTTATATGGTCATCAACAGTTTGATTGGCTTCAAGAAGCACATTTTTGTGTAGTAGGGATTGGTGGTGTAGGGAGCTGGACAGCAGAAGCACTTGCACGTACTGGTGTTGGTAAAATAACATTGATTGATTTGGATGATATTTGCGCGACTAACGTCAATAGACAAATTCATGCGTTAACGGGCACTATTGGTCAAGCTAAAGTAGATGCAATGAAAGCGCGCTGCGAGCTTATTAATTCACAGTGCCAAGTTAATGTAATAGATGACTTTATTACGCTTGATAATATTCAAGAGCATATTCAAGGTTTTGATTATGTGATTGATTGTATTGATGCAGTTAAAGAAAAAGCAGCATTAATTGCTCACTGTAAACGTAATAAACTACCTATAATTACAACTGGTGGTGCTGGCGGGCAAACAGATCCTAGCCAAATAACTTTTGGTGATGTAGCTAAAACTACGCAAGACCCATTGCTTGCAAAAGTACGTTATATTTTGCGTAAGCAGTATAATTTTAGTAATAATCCTAAACGTAAGTTTAATATTGATTGTGTTTACTCAACAGAGCAACTGGTTTACCCAGGAAGCGATGGCAGTGTATGTCATGCAAAGCAAAGTGCTGATGGCTCGATGAATATGGATTGTAATAATGGTTTTGGATCTGTGACTATGATCACAGGAAGCTTCGGCTTTTTTGTTGCGGCAAAAGCGGTGCGTAAATATCTAGATAAAAAACAACGCTCGCAAGCTTAGTTTTTGCTAACTAAGCTTTTGTTGTGCCATGGTTTGTATTTTATCAACCATGGCTTTAATACCATTACCACGTGATGCGCTTAAGTGGCTTATAAGGCCGAGCTTTTCAAATTCTTCATACGCATTTTTATTCACTACTTGCTCTGGTGTGAGGCCATTGTAAAGCGCTAAAATAATGGCTAATAATCCTTTTACTATACGTGTATCTGAGTCACCAATTACAACAAGTGTATTTTCTGTTAAATCAAATTCAACAAACATCCATACTTTGCTTTCACAGCCAGGTACAAGTGCATCATCAGTTTTCAAAACATCAGCTAAAACAGGTAAAGTTTTTCCTAAAAGCATTATCTCACGATATTTTTGCTGCCAAGCGGGCGCATTTTTTATAGATTCTGTGACTTTGTTAAACGTATTTGTCATGAGTTATCCTAATTAATTCTATTAAAGTGACGTTTAGTCCAGTAAAGCGATACATTTTTTAAGTGAATCAATGAATATATCTACATCTTCATAGGTATTATAAAAACAAAAGCTCGCTCTTAGCGTTCCATTAAGCCCTAAATGTGTCATTAATGGCTGTGTACAATGGTGTCCACTCCTTACTGCAACCCCGTACCCGTCAAGTAAAGTTGCCAAATCATAAGGATGTTCATCATTTAAGTTGAAACAGAATGTACCAATATTGTCAGATAGGTTGCTGTATATTGTAATACCATCAACCTTTACCAATTTTTGAGCTGCATAACTAAACAATTTTTGCTCATATTGCTGAATTTTTGCGTGATCTAATTCATTTAAATAGTCTAATGCGGCACCAAAGCCTAAAACTCCAGAGATATTTGGTGTTCCAGTTTCAAATTTTGCAGGCGCAGGACGATAAGTACTGTGAGTTAAGTACACTTTATCGATCATTTCCCCACCTGATTGGTAAATCTCAAGGGTATTTAATTGCTCATATCGACCATAAAGCACACCTAATCCTGTTGGGCCGAGCATTTTATGGCTTGAGCAGACATAAAAGTCACAGTTTAATTCACGTAAATCGGGTTTTAAATGCAGTGCACCTTGTGCACCATCGACTAAAACAAGAGAATTGACGTCTTTTGCAGCTCTAATTAGTGGTTTTAAATCGGTTATATTACCCAGTGTGTTAGATGCTTGTGTAATAGCTAATAGGGCAGGTTTTGTTTCTTTTATAAATTCACAGCATTCTTTAGTGTTCAGCGTGCCATTTTTATTTAGTGGAAGCGCTATTAATTTAGCACCCGTTTGTTGACTCACTATTTGCCAAGGCACTATATTTGCATGATGCTCAAGCGGAGATATCATTATGGTATGACTTTCATTTAAGCGCTTTTTTAATCCGTTAGCGACCAAGTTAATGGCTTCTGTAGCGCCTTTAGTCCATACAATCTCTTTACTAAATACATTGAAATACTCTGCAGTTTTATCCCGTACTTGTTCATATGAATAAGTTGCTTGCTCGCTAAGTGTATGGCGTCCACGGTGTACATTAGCGTTTTGAAACGTATAGAATTCAGTAATTGTATCTATAACTGATTGAGGCTTTTGTGAGGTTGCTGCTGAGTCTAAATAAACAAGCGGGCAGCCGTTTATTGTTTGATTTAATGTTGGGAAGTCGTTTCTAATTTTATTTATATCAAACTTTAAAGCAAGCATGGCTCATCTACATAGTGTTTTTAAGGCAGGAATTGTAATCGGTTTATGATAATTCTCAAGTGTTGTTAATAAAAAAGGCCGCAAAATGCGGCCTTTTTAAACTAACCAACGTTAATTAACGCTTGTCAGTTGATACGTAGTCACGTTGAGTGTAACCAGTATAAAGTTGACGAGGGCGGCTGATCTTATGACCAGGTTGAGATAGCATCTCATCCCAGTGAGTGATCCAACCAACAGTACGTGCCATTGCAAAGATTACAGTGAACATGCTTGTTGGAATACCAATCGCTTTTAAGATAATACCAGAGTAGAAATCTACATTAGGGTATAGTTTTTTCTCTACAAAGTATGGGTCTTCAAGCGCAATTTGCTCAAGCTTCATAGCAATATCAAGAAGTGGATCTTGGATATTCAGCTCAGCTAAAACTTCGTGACACGTTTGACGCATTACTGTAGCGCGTGGGTCAAAGTTTTTGTAAACACGGTGTCCAAAGCCCATAAGGCGAAACGGGTCAGCTTTATCTTTAGCTTTAGCTACGTATTCATCAATACGGTCAACAGAGCCAATCTCTTCTAACATGTTTAAACATGCTTCATTAGCGCCGCCGTGAGCAGGGCCCCATAAAGATGCAATACCAGCTGCAATACATGCATACGGGTTAGCACCAGATGAACCAGCAAGACGAACTGTTGAAGTTGATGCATTTTGTTCATGATCTGCATGAAGCATAAAGATTTTATCCATTGCTTTTGCAGTTACAGGATTAACTTTATATTCTTCAGCAGGTACAGAGAACATCATGTGTAAGAAGTTTTCTGCGTAGCTTAAATCGTTACGTGGGTATACAAACGGTTGGCCGATATTTGTTTTATAAGCCATTGCCGCGATTGTTGGTAACTTAGCAACAAGCTTAACTGCGCTTGTTTTACGTTGTTCAGCATCAGTAATATCAAGGTCTTCATGATAGAAAGATGATAATGCACCTACTACGCCACAAAGCATTGCCATTGGGTGAGCGTCAAAGCGGAAACCTTGGAAAAAGTTAGCAATCTTCTCGTCAAGCATAGTGCTTGTAGTGATTTCATTCTTAAAAACTTCATATTGTTCTTTAGAAGGTAACTCACCATTTAAAAGTAAGTAACAAAGTTCAATGTAATTTGAGTCTTCAGCTAATTGCTCAATTGGGTAACCACGGTGAAGTAGTACACCTTTACCACCATCAATATAGGTGATTGCAGATTCACAAGAACCAGTCGACATGAAACCTGGGTCATAAGTAAAGTGACCGTGTGAACCTAACGTACGTACGTCGATTACATCTTGGCCAGCAGTGCCTTGATAAATTGGAAGTTCGATTGGATCTAGTCCATCAATTTGGACTGTGGCTTTTTTATCTGCCATCGTTATGTATCTCCTATTAAGATATCTATTCTGATTTTTAGATTTTAAAGTTCTGAAATCTGTTTTAAGCACATCTTCTCATTTTAACGTGAAAGAGGGGGTTAAAGTCAATTTTTATAAACATTATGCATATATGTATAATAAATATTCGGTATTAATTAAATATAATACTATTGGCTAATTCGCAAACATCTCTAAATAAACAAGAATTGTAAAAAGCCCTGTGGGTATATATACTAACGGTGGTTTTAAACCGTATTGTATTTGGGTAAACATATTCTTAACAGCTTAAAATTTACAGGTTTGTGAACTTTAATTGTTTTGGTACGTTTATTTTGATAGTTCCATCAGTAATATTTGGTGGGTTTTTAGAAAAACAAGTAGATGAGCTCCACTGTGAGCAAAGATGGGCAAGTAACTGTGAAAAAGCAAAGACCTGTAAATCTAGATCTAACAACTATATCTATGCCGGCAACGGCTAAAGCTTCAATTTTTCACCGCGTCACCGGTGTTGCATTATTTTTTGCTTTAACGTTTGTCATTTGGGCTTGGTCTGAGTCTCTCTCTTCAGCTGAAAGTTTTGAATTCGTCAAGGGTCTGTTTAACGGATTCATTGCCAAATTTATAGCTTGGGGCACTGTTTCTGTATTAGGTTATCACCTTATTGGTGGTATCCGTCATATGATTATGGATATGGGACATTGGGAAGAACTTGAATCAGGTAACCTCAGCGCTAAAGTTTCAATGGCTCTTGGTGTTGTGTTTGCCGTATTGGCAGGGGTGTGGATATGGTTTTAAATCAAGCAACTCTAAAACGTGATGGTGTACAAGATTTCGTATCTTTACGTACCACGGCATTAATAATCAGCGCTTACGCGATTTTTATTATCGGCTATTTTTTAGCGACGCCAGAAGTCACTTTCGAAGCCTGGACAGGCCTCTTCTCTAACCTAGCAATGAAAGGGTTTACGTTAATTACCCTTGTTTGCATTATGGTTCATACCCGCATTGGCCTTTGGCAAGTTCTTACAGACTATGTTAAGTGCGCAAAGCTTCGTGCAGTTTTAGGTTTTGTATTAAACCTAATGGCCGTTGCTTACGTAGCTATTGGTCTAATCGTATTATGGGGTGTTTAAGTGAAATATTCTGTTCGTGAATTTGACGCCGTAGTAATTGGTGCAGGTGGTGCAGGTATGCGCGCTGCTTTAGCAATTACAGAATCTGGCAAAACGTGTGCATTAATATCTAAAGTATTTCCAACGCGCTCACACACTGTATCTGCTCAAGGCGGTATTACGGTTGCGCTTGGTAATTCACACGAAGATAACTGGGAATGGCATATGTACGATACCGTTAAAGGTTCCGATTTTATCGGTGACCAAGACGCTATTGAATACATGTGTCAAACTGGCCCAGAAGCTATTACCGAATTAGAAAACATGGGTTTACCATTTTCTCGTTTTGAAAATGGCCGTGTTTACCAACGTCCTTTCGGTGGTCAATCGAAAAACTTTGGTGGTGAACAAGCCGCACGTACTGCAGCAGCTGCTGACCGTACTGGTCATGCTTTATTACACCTTCTATATCAACAAAACGTTAAAAACAAAACAAATGTATTCTCTGAATGGTATGCACTTGATTTAGTTAAAAACGATAATGGTGATGTAGTAGGGTGTACTGCAATTGAGATTGAGACAGGTGAAGTTACCTTCTTCAAATCTAAAGCTGTTGTATTAGCTACTGGTGGTGCAGGTCGTATATTCGCATCAACCACTAATGCTCACATTAACACTGGTGACGGTGTTGGTATGGCAACACGTGCTGGTATTTCTATGCAAGACATGGAAATGTGGCAGTTCCACCCAACGGGTATCGCAGGTGCTGGTACGCTAGTAACTGAAGGTTGTCGTGGTGAAGGCGGTTATCTTCTAAATAAAGATGGCGAACGCTTCATGGAACGTTACGCACCAAACGCAAAAGACTTAGCGTCTCGCGACGTTGTTGCACGTTCAATGATGACTGAAATCCGTGAAGGTCGTGGTTGTGATGGTCCTTGGGGTCCACATCTTAAGTTAAAACTTGACCACTTAGGTGAAGAAACACTTAACTTACGTCTTCCTGGCGTATGTGACCTTGCTAAAACATTTGCTCACGTTGACCCTGCAAAAGAGCCAATTCCAGTAATTCCAACTTGTCATTATATGATGGGTGGTGTTCCTACTAATGTAAATGGACAAGCGCTACAAATCGATGCTCAAGGCAACGAAACAGTAGTTCAAGGTTTATTTGCAGTAGGTGAGATTGCATGTGTATCTGTACACGGTGCAAACCGCTTAGGTGGTAACTCATTACTTGATTTAGTTGTGTTTGGTCGTGCTGCGGGTAACTTCTTAGGTAAGTACCTAAATGACGTTGAAATATCTAAAGCTGCTTCAGAATCAGACTTAGAAGCGTCTCTTGCACGTTACAATCGTTGGGAAAATTCAACGGCTGGCCAAGGTGAAGATCCAGTTCAAATCAAAAAAGACCTACAACAATGTATGCAGCTTAACTTCTCGGTATTCCGTGAAGGTGACTCAATGGCTGCAGGTCTTCAAGAACTTAAAGAAATTCGCGAACGTCTGCAACATGCTCGTCTTGATGATAAATCATCAGACTTCAACACGCAGCGTATCGAATGTCTTGAACTAGACAACTTAATGGAAACAGCTTACTCAACTGCAGTAGCTGCAAACTTCCGTACAGAAAGCCGTGGTGCACATTCTCGCTTTGACTACCCAGATCGTGATGACGAAAACTGGTTATGTCACTCAGTATTCAATCCTGTAACGGATGAAATGAGTAAGCGTGATGTAAACTATGCGCCTAAAACGCGTGAAGCTTTCCCACCTAAAGCACGTGTTTACTAGGAGATAGACGATGGCACAAGTACAATTTTCAGTTTATCGTTATAATCCAGATGTTGACAACGCTCCTCGTATGCAAGAATACACCTTGCAAACAGAGGAAGGTCACGACATGATGGTGTTGGATGCACTTATTCTTTTAAAAGAACAAGATCCTACATTATCTTTCCGTCGTTCATGCCGTGAAGGTGTGTGTGGATCTGATGGTGTTAACATGAATGGTAAAAATGGTTTAGCATGTATTACTCCTTTATCTACGCTACAAAAAAATGGCAAAGGTAAAATCGTAGTACGTCCATTACCAGGTTTACCTGTGGTTCGTGACCTTGTTATTGACATGAGTCAGTTCTACACTCAGTACGAAAAAGTTAAACCTTATTTAATTAATGATCAGCCTGCAGCAGGCGAACGTCTTCAAACTATTGAAGAACGTGATAAATTAGATGGGCTTTATGAGTGTATTTTGTGTGCATGTTGTTCAACATCGTGTCCTTCGTTCTGGTGGAATCCAGACAAGTTCATTGGTCCAGCAGGCCTTCTTCATGCTTATCGTTTCTTGGCTGATAGCCGAGATACAGCAACTGAAGAACGTTTAGCGGATTTAGACGATGCGTTCAGTGTGTTCCGTTGTCACAGTATCATGAACTGTGTTAGCGTTTGTCCTAAGGGTCTTAATCCGACCAAAGCAATTGGACAAATCAAATCTATGTTACTAAACCGAGCGGTTTGATAGCTTAGTAAAGGTAAGATGGCTAATATTAAATTATATTAGCCATCTTGTTATAATAACTATTAATTTCTGCGCTAAAAAAAAGGGCTTATAAATGCACGAAGGTGTGATGAAGGCATGGCTAGAATCTTCACATTTAAACGGCGGCAACGTTGCTTATGTAGAAGAGCTTTATGAAGCGTATTTAGACGATGCGACTTCTGTGCCAGACGAATGGCGAGAAGTGTTTGAACAATTACCTAAAGTTGATGGTGTGGATGTTGAAGTAAAACATTCAGAGGTTCGAGCACAGTTTGCACAGCTTGCAAAAAACAAGCATAGAGAAGTAGTGGTAGCAGAGGGTAGTGGCGGTGACCTTAAACAGGTTAAAGTTCTACAACTTATTAATGCTTTCCGTTTTCGTGGGCACCAAAATGCAAACCTAGATCCATTAGGTATTTGGCAACGAGAGCGCGTACGAGATTTAGAGCTAGAGTACCACGACCTATCTTCAAGTGATTTTGACCGCGAGTTTAACGTAGGATCGTTTGCCGTAGGGCGCGATACTATGCCTTTAGGTGAACTATACCAAGCACTAAAAACTACATATTGTGGTTCAATTGGCGCTGAGTATATGCACATCACATCAACAGAGGAAAAACGTTGGTTACAACAACGTCTAGAATCTGTCCAGTCTAGGCCTAAATTCTCAAAAGATGAAAAGCTACGTATCCTTAAAGGGCTTACTGCAGCAGATGGTCTAGAAAAATATTTAGGGTCTAAGTTCCCTGGTGCTAAGCGCTTTTCACTTGAAGGTGGCGATGCGTTAGTTCCAATGCTTAAAGAGCTTATTCACCGCGCTGGTGAAAGCGGCCAACAAGAAGCTGTTATTGGTATGGCTCACCGTGGTCGTTTAAACGTTTTAGTTAATGTACTTGGTAAAAATCCATCAGAATTATTTGATGAATTTGCTGGTATACATAAAGAAACGTTAGGTTCTGGTGATGTTAAATATCACATGGGTTATTCGTCTGACTTTGCTACCAAAGGTGGCAATGTACACATGGCGCTTGCGTTTAATCCATCTCACCTAGAAATCGTAAACCCTGTTGTAATGGGCTCTGTACGTGGTCGTCTCGACCGTTTAGGTGATAAATCAGGCATTAAAGCACTACCTATTACCATCCATGGTGATTCTGCTATTGCTGGACAAGGTGTTGTTCAAGAAACGTTTAACATGTCACAAACTAATGCGTTTAGTTGTGGTGGTAGTATTCGTATTGTTGTCAACAACCAAGTAGGTTTTACAACCTCTAAGCAAGATGACGTTCGCTCAACGCCATACTGTACTGACATTGCTAAAATGGTTCAGTCTCCAATATTCCATGTTAATTCTGATGATCCTGAAGCCGTTGCATTTGTTACTCAACTTGCTCTTGATTTTAGAAATCAGTTTAAGCGTGACGTAGTAATTGATTTAGTTTGTTACCGTCGCCATGGTCACAATGAAGCTGATGAGCCTAATGCAACTCAGCCTGTCATGTACCAAAAAATTAAAAAGCATCCAGTGCCGCGTTTAATCTATGCAGACCAACTTATTGCTGAAGGCTCTTTTTCTGAACAAGAAGTTAAAGCCTTAGCTGATGAGTACCGTGATGCACTAGATGAAGGCAGCTGTGTTGTTTCAGAAATACAGCCAGAGACGTCGCATTCTTCTGAGTGGGCCAAATATATTGGTCATGAATGGAATGTTGACTACGATGCTAGCGTATCTGTAGAGAAGCTAAAAGCTCTTGGTGAGAAAGTAGCTTCTTACCCAGAACAACATAAAGCTCAATCTCGCGTTAAAAAGATTTATGACGATCGTAAGCTAATGGCCACAGGTGAAAAACCACTTGATTGGGGTATGGCAGAGACACTTGCCTATGCAACAATTGCGTCTGAAGGTACTGACATTCGTTTAACAGGACAAGACACAGGTCGAGGAACATTCTTTCATCGTCATGCTGTTGTTCATGGTCAATCCGATGGTACAACTTACACTCCTTTAGAGCATTTAAGTGAAGATCAAGGCACATTTGAAGTCTTTGATTCTGTTTTGTCTGAGGAAGCTGTCGTTGCGTTCGAATATGGGTATGCTACCGCTGAACCTAAGTCTCTCGTAATATGGGAAGCGCAATTTGGTGACTTCGCCAATGGTGCACAAGTTGTATTTGACCAGTTCTTAAGTTCTGGTGAGCAAAAGTGGGGCCGTTTATGTGGGCTTACAATTTTGTTACCTCATGGCTACGAAGGTCAAGGGCCAGAGCATAGTTCAGCGCGCTTAGAGCGTTTCTTGCAACTATGTGCTGATCACAACATGCAAGTATGTGTTCCTTCAACGCCGGCGCAAGTTTACGCTATGCTTCGTCGTCAATCAGTTCGACCACTTCGTCGTCCTCTGATTGTTATGACGCCTAAGTCGCTACTTCGTCACCCGCTTGCAACTTCATCACTTGAAGAGCTTTCACACGGTGTTTACCATAATATGATCGACGAAGTTGATGATATTAACCCTGAGAAAGTAGAGCGCGTTGTATTTTGTAGCGGTAAAGTTTACTACGAGTTACTACAAGAGCGTCGTAAGCTTGAGCAAGATAATATTGCAATTGTACGTGTTGAACAGTTATACCCGTTCCCACACGATGAAATGCAAACAATTATAGAGCGCTACCAACACGTAACTGATTTTGTATGGTGTCAAGAAGAGCCACAAAACCAAGGTGCATGGTACTGTTCACAACATCACTTTATTGATGCAATCCCACAAGGTGCTAAATTAAAATATGCAGGACGTAAAGCGTCTGCATCACCAGCGTGTGGTTACATGTCAGTACATACTAAAGAACAACAAGCGCTCGTTGCCGACGCGCTTACTATAGAAAATAAAGGATAAGCAATGAGCACAGAAATTAAAGTTCCTGTTCTTCCTGAGTCGGTTGCAGATGCTACCGTTGCTACATGGCATGTAAGTGTTGGCGACAAAGTAACTCGCGATCAAAACTTAGTAGACATTGAAACAGATAAAGTGGTTTTAGAAGTTGTTGCACAGCATGACGGTGTAATAACAGAAATATCACAAGAAGAAGGTGCAACCGTACTTGGCGACCAAGTTATGGGTTTACTTGGTGATGCTGATGCAGCGCCAGCAAGTGAAGGTTCAACTAAAGAAGAATCAGCACCAGCTAAATCAGAAGACGCGCCAGTGGCGCAATCAGCACCAGCATCAGAAGGTAAAGAAGTGGATATTAAAGTACCTGTACTTCCAGAATCAGTTGCAGACGCAACAATTGCTACATGGCATGTACAACCAGGTGACGCGGTAACACGCGACCAAAACTTGGTAGATATTGAAACAGATAAAGTTGTTCTTGAAGTAGTAGCTCAAGAAGATGGCATCATGGGTGATATCATTCACGGCGAAGGCGATACTGTACTAGGCGAGCAAGTAATTGGTTCGGTTAAAGCAGGCGGTGCACCAGCGGCTCCAGCTGCAAAAGCAGACGCAGCGCCAGCAGCAGATTCAAGCGAAAGTTCAGATGTGTTAACACCATCAGTTCGTCGTTTAATTGCTGAGAAAGGCCTAGACGCTTCTAAAATTAAAGGCACGGGTAAAAATGGTCGTGTAACTAAAGAAGACGTTGATACTTTCTTAAAAGCACCAGCGCCAGCGGCTAAAAAAGCAGAAGCTTCTGCTCCTGCAGCACCAATGGGCGATCGTACTCAAAAACGTGTACCTATGACTCGTTTACGTAAAACGATTGCGACACGCCTTCTTGAAGCTAAAAACTCAACTGCAATGTTAACTACATTCAACGAAGTGAACATGGGACCAATCATGAGCCTTCGTAAGCAGTACCAAGAAACGTTTGAAAAGCGTCACGGAATTCGTTTAGGTTTCATGTCTTTCTATGTGAAAGCGGTAACTGAAGCTCTTAAGCGTTTCCCAGATGTAAATGCATCAATTGATGGTGACGATATTGTTTACCATAACTATTTCGATATCAGCATTGCAGTATCTACTCCACGTGGCTTAGTTACTCCAGTACTTAAAGATTGTGACAAACTATCTGTTGCTGAAATCGAAAAAGGTATTCGTGAGCTAGCACTTAAAGGTCGTGATGGTAAGCTTACGCTTGCTGATATGACGGGTGGTAATTTCACTATTACTAATGGTGGCGTATTTGGTTCATTGCTATCTACACCTATCATTAACTTGCCACAGTCTTCAATCTTGGGTATGCATAAAATCCAAGACCGTCCGATGGCTGTAAATGGTAAAGTTGAAATACTACCTATGATGTATTTAGCACTTTCTTATGACCACCGTATCATTGATGGTAAAGAATCTGTTGGTTTCTTAGTAACTATTAAAGAGTTACTTGAAGATCCAACTCGCTTATTGCTAGATGTTTAATCTAGTTGTATGAAATGTAAGCTGTGAATGAACATTCACAGCTTTTTTTTTGCGCCTTTGGTCGTACTGGGGTTTTCATGTTAAGCCTTGGGATCTATACTAGGTGCGCAATTTGGGATAGTTGTTTATTTGAAAAAATATTCAGCTCTTTTAGTATAAAAAATTGGATAAAGCATCATGAATTTGCATGAGTATCAGGCAAAACAACTTTTTGCCGAATATGGTTTACCCGTTTCTACAGGTTACGCTTGCGATACACCTGAAGAAGCTGCTGCAGCTGCTGAAAAAATTGGCGGCGATATGTGGGTTGTTAAAACTCAGGTTCACGCAGGTGGACGTGGTAAAGCTGGCGGTGTAAAGCTAGTTAAAACTATCGAAGAAGTAAAAGCGTTTGCAGCTAACTGGTTAGGTAAAAACCTAGTTACTTACCAAACAGACGAGAAAGGCCAGCCAGTAGCTAAAATTTTAGTAGAAAGCTGTACTGACATTGCTAACGAATTGTACCTAGGTGCAGTAGTTGACCGTGCATCTCGTAAAGTAGTTTTCATGGCGTCTACTGAAGGCGGCGTTGAAATTGAAACTGTTGCTGAAGAAACACCAGAGCTTATCCACAAAGCAGAGATCGACCCGTTAGTAGGTCCTCAAGCTTACCAAGCACGTGAACTAGGTTTCAAATTGGGTCTTAACCCAGTACAAATGAAACAGTTTGTTAAGATCTTTATGGGTCTTGGTAAAATGTTCACTGATTTTGATTTCGCATTACTTGAAATCAACCCGTTAGTAATTACAGACGAAGGCAACCTTCACTGTCTTGACGGCAAAATCGGTATTGATGGTAATGCACTTTACCGTCAACCTAAAATCCGTGAATTCCACGATCCATCTCAAGAAGATGCTCGTGAAGCACACGCAGCAAGCTTCGAGCTTAACTACGTTGCTCTAGACGGTAATGTTGGTTGTATGGTTAACGGTGCAGGCCTAGCAATGGGTACTATGGACATCGTAAACCTACACGGCGGCAAGCCGGCTAACTTCTTGGATGTTGGTGGCGGTGCTACTAAAGAACGTGTTTCTGAAGCATTCAAAATCATTCTTTCTGACGACAATGTTAAAGCTGTTTTAGTAAACATCTTTGGCGGCATCGTTCGTTGTGACATGATTGCTGAAGGCATCATTGGCGCAGTTAAAGAAGTTGGCGTAACCGTACCAGTAGTTGTACGTTTAGAAGGTACTAATGCTGAATTAGGTCGTGAAGTTCTTAAGAACTCTGGTCTAGATATCATTGCTGCTGAATCACTAACAGACGCTGCTGAAAAAGTTGTTGCTGCTGCGGAGGGCAAATAATGTCTGTATTAATCAATAAAGATACAAAAGTTATCTGTCAAGGTTTCACTGGTGGCCAAGGTACCTTCCACTCAGAGCAAGCGCTTGAGTACGGTACACAAATGGTTGGTGGTGTTAGCCCAGGTAAAGGCGGTCAAACGCACCTTGGTCTTCCTGTATTCAACACAGTTCGTGATGCTGTAAAAGAAACTGGCGCAACTGCTTCAGTTATCTACGTACCAGCTCCTTTCTGTAAAGATGCAATCTTAGAAGCTATCGATGCTGGCATCGAGCTAATAGTTTGTATTACTGAAGGTATCCCTACACTTGATATGGTTGATGTTAAAATCAAACTAGATCAAACAGGTACTCGTATGATCGGTCCTAACTGCCCAGGTGTTATTACTCCTGGTCAAACTAAGATTGGTATCATGCCTGGTCATATCCACAAACCTGGTAAAGTAGGTATTGTTTCTCGCTCTGGTACTTTAACGTACGAAGCAGTTAAGCAAACTACTGATGCTGGTTTTGGTCAGTCTACGTGTGTTGGTATTGGTGGTGATCCAATTCCAGGTACTAACTTTATCGACGTTCTAGAAATGTTCGAAAAAGATCCACAAACTGAAGCAATCGTAATGATTGGTGAAATTGGTGGTACTGCAGAAGAAGAAGCTGCAGAGTACATCAAAGCTCACGTAACTAAACCTGTAGTATCTTACATTGCTGGTGTTACTGCACCAGAAGGTAAGCGTATGGGTCACGCTGGCGCAATCATTGCCGGCGGTAAAGGTACTGCTGATGAGAAATTTGCTGCATTAGAAGCTGCGGGCGTAAAAACTGTACGTTCACTTGCTGATATCGGTAAAGCACTTAAAGAGAAAACAGGCTGGTAATCGCTTGTTTTTCTTTGAAAAGGCCCGCATATGCGGGCCTTTTTGTTATTAGATGAAAATTTAGAACGGGTAACTAATATGCTGGAAAAAACGTACAGATAAGTCTTGGCGTTGTTTATTTATAGCCAGCTCATTACACAGAGTATGGATTGTTTTTTCTACTAGGTTCATAAATCGACCGTAGCCCATTTCATGTTTATCCTGCTGCGTTGCGACCACTACAAAATGCAGCGTTTCTACTAATTTACTTGCTTCATAAAAGTGCTTAATTTGATTTTCATTAGATTCAATATCAAAACTTAACTTTTGAAGTTCATCATTGCCTTCACTTTTATCTATTTTACTGTTTCGTATAATAGGCGTTGCACCGTTAGCAACCATAGCGCCATGGTTTAAGTTATTATTTTGACACGCACGTATAAATGCATAAGCAAAGTAGTCATAAAATTTAGCATAATCGTTTGTGTTCATTAGTGTTTGAAACTGCGTTTTAATAGCGCGCGAAACCGGTATAGTAAAAGTGGCGTAAGTCATCTCTGCATAATCATTGGGTATGCTGCATTGTCTTGATTGGTAGCGAGGGTAGAGACTTCTTAATTTGTAACCATAGCTTTCCTTGTTGCCTTTTTCTTTAGCAAATAGGTCATACGTTAAGTGTTGATGGTCGCGTAGTTTAAACTGGGGCTGATTTATTAAGAGTTGTCCTTGTAAAGTGTCTAACACTTTTTGGACTTTATTATGAAATTCTGCAGAGTTGGCTCGTAAATCATCGCCTGTTGCTAAAAATAGAATGCGTATTTTTTTACTTGGTGTACCTTCAGTGTAATAAATCTTATGCGCTTCGTGATAACGGGGGTTATAGAAAAACAACATTTGTTTATCTGTTTCTAATTGATAAGACTCATCATTAAATCTTACAACGGGTAGTTTATCATTCGCTAATAAGTGCACATTATAAAGCTCATACTCATCACAAGAAGCAAACAGCTGGCGTGCTATACGTTCATAGCAGCAATTTATATCACTAAAGCTTTTATAAAAATCGTGATTAGGGGTTATTTCAGCTAAAAGGTAGTGGTTAGCGCGTGCATTAGTTGGAATATATACACGATGTTGATTAAGTGTCGCCATCTTTAAATCCTTATAATGTAGGTTATTTACCTACTATAAACTGTTTAGATGACTTAAATATTGCGTTAAAACAAATTTTATTCATAAACAATGGTTCAGCTGAATTAAAGTTAAGCAATATCAAAAATAAACCTTAATCTAGTGCTGTATGTTAGTGTATGTTTTTGTAATAATGCATTAGATTTGTTATTACGTAATATTTAGAGGACTGCACTCCTATGGCGGAAATTGAGAATCGCCCAAGTAACTTTATTAGAACCCGAATTGATGAAGACTTAGCAAGTAAAAAGCATGCAACAACGCATACACGTTTTCCACCTGAACCAAATGGCTTTTTGCATATTGGTCATGCCAAATCAATTTGTTTAAATTTTGGCATCGCAAAAGATTATAACGGTTTATGTAACTTACGTTTTGACGATACAAACCCAGAAAAAGAAGACATTAACTACGTTAATTCTATAAAAGAAGACGTACAGTGGTTAGGTTTTAACTGGGATGGCGATATAAAGTATTCTTCTAACTATTTTGATACTTTATATGGTTACGCTGTTGAGCTTATAAATAAAGGCTTAGCGTACGTTTGTTTTTTAACAGCAGACGAAGCACGCCAATACCGTGGTACATTGAAAGAGCCAGGTAAAAATAGCCCGTACAGAGATACATCAGTTGAAGAAAACCTAGCGTTATTTGAAAAAATGCGTGCTGGCGAATTCAAAGAAGGCGAATGTGTCCTGCGTGCTAAAATTGATATGGCTAGCTCATTTATGGTGCTTCGCGATCCAATTATTTATCGCGTACGTTTTGCTCATCATCATCAAACAGCAGACAAGTGGTGCATTTACCCAATGTATGACTTTACGCACTGTATTTCTGATGCACTCGAAGGTATTACACATTCATTATGCACACTCGAGTTTCAAGATAACCGTCGTTTGTACGACTGGGTACTTGATAACATTAGTTTAGAGTGTCACCCACAGCAAATTGAGTTTTCACGTTTAAATCTTGAATACACAATTATGTCTAAGCGTAAGCTAAGCGATTTAGTGGTAAATAACCATGTAGAAGGGTGGGATGACCCACGCATGCCTACAATTGCAGGCCTACGTCGCCGTGGTTATACACCAGGTTCAATCCGTGAGTTTTGTTTGCGTATTGGTGTAACAAAACAAGAGAATATGGTTGAAATGGGTATGCTTGAAGCATGTATCCGTGAAGATCTAAACGAAAATGCACCACGTGCAATGGCCGTACTCGATCCTGTTAAAGTTGTTATTGAAAACTACGATGCAGACAAGGTTGAGGTTTTATCTGTGGCTAACCACCCAAATAAAGAAGAAATGGGTCGTCGTGATGTACCATTTACTCGTGAAATCTATATTGAACGAGAAGACTTTAAAGAAGAAGCGAATAACAAGTTTAAACGTTTAGTGCTTGATAAAGAAGTACGCTTACGTGGTGCTTATGTTATTAAAGCACAGCGTGTTGAAAAAGACGAAAATGGTGAAATTACAACTATCTTCTGTACTTACGATACTGAAACACTTGGTAAAAATCCAAGTGATGGACGTAAAGTAAAAGGTGTTATTCACTGGGTTTCAGCACCAGAGTCTATTACGGCAGAAGTTCGTTTATACGATCGTTTGTTTAGTGTTCCAAACCCAGCAGCCGCTGATGAGTTTGAAACAACATTAAATCCAGAGTCACTGGTTGTTTTATCAAACGCTAAATTAGAGCCATCGCTTGCTAATTCACAAGCAGAGCAGGGCTTTCAGTTTGAGCGTACGGGTTATTTCTCTCGTGATTCTAAATCAGAGAACGTTGTATTTAACCAAACAGTGGGTCTTCGTGATTCTTGGTCTAAAACCCAATAAGTAATATCTAAAAAACCTGAACTCTGGATAATAAATCTATCTCGAGCAGCTATTTTCAGCGCTAACTGCGTTGAATTTACTTGCAATAGGCCAGCTATAGACGCGTGAATTCGCCTTGTTTTCACTTAAAATCTCTGGCTAGAGAAAATAAATTTAAATATCACCATGATTCAATACGTTGGTAAATCTCTTAACCAGAGTTCAGGTTTAATATTCCCAGTATTTACTGGGTATATTCATTACAAGCGTATTTTAGACACAAAAAAACCTGCACTTAGCAGGTTTTTTATTGCTTTTTAAAAGCGGTATTAGCTGTTAGCGTCGCTAAATTCTTTACACGCTGCTTTATCGTTACACTCACCGTATAAATATAAAGAATGGTTTGTAAGTGTAATACCATTTTCTTCAGAAATTTCAAGTTGACGACGTTCAATCATTTCATCTTCAAACTCTACCACTTTGCCACACTTCAAACATACTAAATGATCGTGGTGTGTGCTTCCTGAAAGTTCAAATACTGATTTGCCACCTTCAAAGTGATGACGGCTTACAATACCCGCATCATCAAATTGGTTAAGTACGCGATATACAGTTGCAAGACCAATTTCTTCACCTAGATCCAAAAGAATTTTGTAAACATCTTCAGCACTGATGTGTTGGTTATCTGGAGATTGTAAAATCTCTAATATTTTAATACGCGGTAAAGTTACTTTTAAACCGGCTTTTTTAAGTTCCAAGTTATGATCAGTCATTAAATCTGTCTCAATTTTATTTGGTTATACTAGACATCTTGCAAAGATGTACACGACACATTAGCAACAAACAGGATAACGTGCCTAAGCGTTAAGTGCAAAGAACAATTGATTTATATTGCCACTAAAGCTTAAAACGCTAACTGTTTGATAATTATTTAAACAGCTAGCGATATGTGCAGTAAATTAGTCAGCTAATTCACTTAAACACATTTCTTCATATACTTGAGCAGACCATGCTTTAACACGTTGTTCTGTAAGCTCTGGTTGACGGTCTTCGTCGATACCCAAACCTACAAAATGCTTATCATCAGCCATGCCTTTAGATGCTTCAAAGTCATAGCTTTCGCTCGGCCAATGACCAACAACAATAGCGCCACGTTCAGTAACGATATCGTTGATCATGCCCATCGCATCTAAAAAGTACTCAGCGTAATCTTCTTGGTCTCCACAACCAAAAATAGCAACAAGTTTACCTTCAAAGTCTACTTCTTCAAGTTCTGGAAAAAAGTCATCCCAGTCACATTGTGCTTCGCCGTAGTACCAAGTAGGGATACCGAATAAGATCAAATCAAATTCAGCAATCTCTTCTTTAGAGCTTTTTGCAATATCATGAACAGCCACTAGCTTCTTACCCAATTCTTTTTGGATCATTTTTGCTACGTGTTCTGTGTTACCTGTGTCACTTCCGAAAAAAATGCCTACACTTGCCATGGATTTAAAACCTTTTATGTATCAATAGCCAATCTTTCTTGTAAAATCGTTTCAATCAGCGCACTGCGGCTAATATTTTGTGCATCTGCCATATCACTCAATGCTTGATATAACTGCGATGAAACTTTAAATTCAACACGCTTTAAGCCACGTGCTTTATCTCTTTTTATTTGATTACGTTTATTTACCTTTAACTGCATATCCCGTGAAAGGGGATTGGTTTTAGGTCTGCCTGGGCGTTTTTCGTATTCAAATAAATCGAGTGTAGTTCTATCTGTTTCTGACTTCGCCATGCTTAACCTACACCTGCGCCTTGCCAAAATACTTGAATAAGACCTTTAGCAATAAAGCCTGAACAACCTAAAAAGAGCACACCCCAGACAATGTATTGTCCGAACTTAGGCACATTGCCACTTTTTAGTACGTCTTTAATTGCCATGCCGATGAATATGAAAATACCGGCTAAGCCAAAATACAACCCTAGGGTATCAAATTCGTTAATTAACTGACTGACCATCAACGTATAACCTTTAAATTAAACGGCGCGTACTATAGCATATAATTATTCATATATTTAGTGCGCAAAATCAAAAACACGCGATTAAAATTGCTTTAAACCGCAGTTAAAAAGTCGTTTATCGCTTTATTTACGGCAAGTGGCTTTTGAGCATGAAGCCAATGGCCTGCGCCATGAATTATTTTAGCCTTGGTATTTTTAAAGCGAGCTTTAATTGCAGTACGATGCTCGGGCAAAATATAGTCAGAATCATTACCTTTAATGAAAAGAGTATCGCATAAACAAGAATTGTTTTCATTAACATTGGATGTGATTGTAGAATATTTTTCGTCAAGCACATTTAAATTAAATCGCCATGCAAAATGACCTTCCTCATTTTTAGCGAGGCTTTTAAGTAGAAACTGTCGAACTCCCAGTTCTTTTATGTAAGGCTGCATAATTGCATCAGCTTGTTTTCTATCGTCAATTGATTGTGCTGAAACCGCTTTTAATGCCTGTAATATTTTTGTGTGCCGAGCAGGGTAACTAACAGGTGCTATATCAAGTACAACAAGCTTATTTACAAGTTCAGGATGTGTAAGCGCTAATTCCATTGCCACTTTACCACCCATAGAGTGCCCAACTAAATGTGCTTTATCTATGTTCAAATGTGCTAATAACTCAATAATATCTTGTGCCATTGCCGGGTAGTTCATTTCATCACTATGAGGAGAAAGCCCGTGGTTACGTAAATCGACGTTAATAACAGTAAAGTGTTCACTTAATGGTTTTGCTATTACATTTAGGTTTTCTAATGATCCAAAAAGCCCATGTATCAAAATAACATTAGGACCTTGCCCTTGTTGCTTGTAATTTAACTGCATACCCGCCTCCTGAAAATTTCGCCATAGTTTGCCGAGCATTGCTCTAAAAAGCAAAAAATACAGCGACTATTTATTAAATTGGGCTTTTGTTTGTTAAATCAACAACAATGAGGTAAATATTAATATGTTTACGGGAGTGCTTGTTGTAACTCGCATTTCTGATTGGTTTGGGTATAATCACACGGGAGAAAAAAATGTGACCCGTAATGACAGGAAGAACATGAAACAAATCGACATAGACGACGAGTTATATCAATATATTGCTAGCAATACGCAAAGTATTGGTGAAAGTGCATCCACTATTTTACGTCGTTTATTAAATCTGAGCGGCGAAAAAATTCAAACCGCAAACGTAGAACTAACTCAAAATAATCAAACTGCGACTACGTCTACCGCCACATTAAAAAGCTCAGAGCCATCTGCTGCTGAGACTTCAAAAAAACAAACGCCTGTAGCTCACGCACCCGTGAAGCAAAAAAGCGATAATGTTTTTAATGTATTAAATAAAGAAGAGCTGGCAATGCAAAAAGGTGTTGTTGGACGCTTTTTGTTTATTTTAAGTGCATTTTACCGCACACATAAAACTGATTTTTCTGCGGTATTAGACATAAAAGGGCGTGACCGTGTTTACTTTGCTACTAGTAAAGAAGCTTTAGTAAATAGCGGTAGTAGTATGAATCCTAAAAACATAACCGATAGTGAATATTGGGTTATGACTAATTCTAATACAACGCGTAAAAAAATGATGCTTCATGAAGTTGCTCTTTGCCTTGGATATAGTGCAGAGCAAGCTGAAAAAATTCGCGATTACCTGTAAGGAAATATAATGGCTATTCACTCAGGCGCAGGCAAAACTGCTCCACAATCGGCGCTTATTAACGTACCTAAATTAGTATCTGCGTATTACTTAAATGAACCTGATCTTGAACAAAATCCAGAGCATTGTGTTGCCTTTGGTACCTCAGGCCACCGTGGTTGTTCTTACGATGTTAAATTTAACGAGTCACACATTTTAGCGATTACTCAGGCTATTTGTGATTACAGAAAACAAAATGACATATTTGGTCCGTTATTTTTAGGCAAAGACACACACGCATTGAGTGAAGCCGCATTTAACTCGGCTATTGAAGTATTAGTTGCTAACGAAGTGCAAGTGATAACGCAAGAAGACGGCGATTTTACACCAACGCCAGTTATCAGCCATGCCATAGTTAGCCACAATAAGCTACACCCAAATGAATTAGCAGACGGGATTGTTGTTACGCCTTCGCATAACCCTCCTGAAGATGGTGGCTTTAAATACAACCCACCTAATGGCGGACCAGCAGATACCGACGTCACTAAATGGATTGAAGACAGAGCTAATCAACTTTTATTAGAAGATTTAGTTGAAGTTGAGTTATTCCCATTCGCTAAAGCATCGCGTTCTGGCTTTATCCGCTACGAAGATTTAATGACTCCTTATATTGATGACTTAGCAAATATCGTTAATTTAAAAGCAATTAGCGATGCAGGTATCAAAATTGGTATCGATCCACTAGGTGGTTCAGGTATTAATTTTTGGCCAGTCATTGCAAAAAAATATAATTTAGATTTAACCGTAGTTAATGATGTTGTTGATCCACGTTTTGCTTTTATGCCACTTGATAAAGACGGCAAAATTCGTATGGATTGTTCATCACCTTATTCAATGGCAAATCTTATTGCACTAAAAGATGATTTTGATGTGTCTATTGGTAACGATCCTGACTACGATCGTCACGGTATTGTAACGCCAGATGGTTTAATGAATCCAAACCACTTTTTAGCAGTGGCAATCGATTACTTACTTAAACACCGTGATTGGAATGAAACCGTAGAAATTGGTAAAACATTGGTTTCTAGCTCTATGATCGACAAAGTAGCTGCTCGTAACAACCGTAAGGTTAAAGAAGTACCAGTAGGCTTTAAATGGTTTGTTGAAGGCTTAAGCAAAGGCAAGCTTGCCTTTGGTGGCGAAGAAAGCGCAGGTGCTGCATTCTTACGTTTTGATGGCTCTGTATGGTGTACAGATAAAGACGGCTTCATTATGGGTCTACTCGCTGCAGAAATACTTGCTGTAACAGGTAAAACGCCATCAGCGCTTTATAAAGAATTAGAACAAGAGTTTGGTTCTCCAATTTATAAACGCCTAGATGCACCAGCCACAAGCGGTCAAAAATCACGTTTAAAAGCATTGAGTGCTTCTGATGTTAAAGCAGATACACTTGCTGGCGAGCCTATTTTGCAAAAATTGACTCATGCACCCGGTAACGATGCCGCCATTGGTGGTTTAAAAGTGGTCACTGAGAATGGCTGGTTTGCAGCGCGTCCATCAGGTACTGAAGATATTTATAAAATATACCTTGAATCATTTAAAGGTGAAGAGCATTTAGCGTTACTTGAAAAAGAAGCTAAAAAGCTTGTAGATTCAGTTATAAGCTAACTTAATCTAATAATTTTAAAACGGCTGATTTATTCAGCCGTTTTCGTTTCTATACCTTGTGTATTTATAAAAATATATGCATAAGAGTCTACTCTCACATTATTTTTAAAGGGCTTATTATATGTCAGCCAATCCATCTTACTTAAATGAATTAAAACAAACAGGCGATTTTTTAACGCTTAGTCGTGACAACGAATGGCATTTAGATGCAGGTGAGTTTGTTTTAGATAATGGGACTCGTGTAAATATACACGATACCGGAGTCATTGAGTTTCAACCTGCTGTTATAACGTCAAAAGATGTAGTTTATTCAAGCGCTGTACACGGTAACGAAACTGCGCCAATTGAAATTTGTGATGCACTTATTAAACAAATTATAAAAGGCGAGCTGATACTTAAGCAGCGCGCTTTGTTTATTTACGGTAATCCACAATCAATTAATATTGGCCTGCGTTTTGTAGAAGAAAACTTAAATAGATTATTTAATGGTCACCATACAGTTGAAGGTGTACCAATGAATAATGAGCGAAACCGCGCTGCAAAGCTTGAGCAATACGTAAGCGATTTTTATACGCGTGGCGAGCAAGGCAGTAGCCGATGTCATTACGACTTACACACTGCAATTAGAGGCTCTAAAAACGAAAAATTTGCTGTGTATCCATTTTTACATGGTAAGCCATGGAAAAAGTCGCAGTTACAATTTTTATTGAGTTGTGGTGTAAATACCGTGCTTATGATGAAATCTCCTGCAACAACATTTAGCTATTATTCGTCATTTATACACGGTGCTGATTCTTTTACGGTAGAGCTGGGTCAAGTTAAGCCATTTGGTCAAAACGATATGGCTCGCTTTGAAAAAACAAAGCAAACCTTAACTGCATTAATTAGTCAAAATGAAGTTAAATATCCTGAATTTAATGCAAACGATTTTGAATTATTTGCTGTCCATCGCACAATTAATAGAACGCAGAACGATTTTAGCTTTCCTTTTTCTGACGATGCCGAGAACTTTACTGGCTTTGCGAAAGGTGAACTACTTGCAACCGACGGTGATACAGCGATTTACGCTGACGTTGAAGGAGAGGCTATTATTTTTCCAAATGCGAGCGTAGCATTAGGGCAAAGAGCACTCCTTACTGTTATTCCAATGGATATTGATAGCAATTTCGTCTAATTTAACTCATCAGACCACTATTAACTTAAAGTTAACTATATGATTACTATCAATTAAAGTAACCGTATCGTTAACTTGCCACTTATTTAACCAGTATTTGCTTTTGTTTCGTCCTAGATCTGTTGAATAACACTTTACGTTAACGTAAAGTGTTGGCAGCTTTAATTAAAGATAGTGCAGATGTTGCAAAGTTTAACCAGCAACAATCACCCACAATAATAATTTAAAGGGGCACTGTTTTACCGACAACAAAAGAAGGTAGGTTATGAGTAATCCAAATAACGTATCGCTGAATATTAACCACGAGCTTGAATTTATTGATGGTCAAGCGCTTAATATTCCAACCCTTAGTATTTTAACTGAGGACGGCGACATTCATCCTAGTGCAACCGCACCTGACATTTCAAAACATACCGCTATTAAGTTATATGAAACAATGCGTTTTATACGTTTGTTAGATGAACGTATGCAAGGCGCGCAGCGCCAAGGCCGTGTTAGTTTTTATATGCAATGCCTAGGCGAAGAAGCCGCAGTTACAGCCTCTGCTGCTGCACTTGATCAAGACGATATGATCATGGCTCAATATCGTGAACAGGCAGCCCTGCATTATCGTGGCTTTACGCTTGATCAATTTATGAACCAAATGTTTTCAAATGAATTGGATTTAGGCAAAGGCCGTCAAATGCCAATTCACTATGGTTCTAAAGCGCTAAACTACATGACGATTTCATCGCCATTGGGTACGCAAATACCACAGGCAACGGGTTATGCATATGGCCAAAAAATAAAGCACATCGACGCTAAAACAGGCGAGCTTGCCAGCACAATTGATAATGTGACTATTTGTTACTTTGGTGAAGGTGCTGCATCTGAAGGTGACTTTCATGCCGGTTTAAATATGGCCGCTGTTCACAGAGCGCCGGTTATATTTTTTGCACGTAATAACGGCTATGCAATATCAACCCCTGCTGATGAGCAATTTAAAGGCGATGGTATTGCCTCGCGTGGTGTGGGTTATGGCATTAAAACAATTCGTGTTGATGGCACAGATGCACTTGCTGTTTATGCGGCAACTAAAAAAGCACGCGAAATAGCCTCAACACAAGGTGAGCCTGTACTCATTGAATCGATTGCTTATCGTTTGGGTGCGCACTCTACGTCAGACGATCCAAGTGGTTATCGCTCTAAAGATGAAGAAGCTAATCATCAAACGTGCCCTATTGATAAATTTAGAAAATGGCTGGTCAAGCAAGACTGGTTAAACGAAGAAGACGATATAAAAGCAAAAGAGTCGATTCGTGAAGAAATTTTAGCAGCGCTTAAACGTGCTGAAGTTGTTGCAAAGCCCGCTTTAGAAGAACTGATATCAGACGTTTACGATACACCAATTCCATTATTGCAACGCCAGTACGAGCAACTAAAAGAACATATAAAACAGCATCCAGATGCTTACCCAGTAACCGCAGGGAGAATTAAGTAATGGCTAAAATGAACATGCTCCACGCAATTAACTCTGCTCTCGATATTACGATGAATGAACACCCTCAAGCCTGTATTTTTGGTGAAGATGTTGGTTACTTTGGTGGTGTATTTAGAGCAACATCGGGCTTGCAAGAGAAGTACGGTAAACATCGTGTTTTTAATACGCCTTTAACCGAGCAAGGTATTTTAGGTTTTGCTAATGGTTTAGCAGCTTTTGGTGCGCCTGCATTGGCAGAAATTCAATTTGCGGATTATATTTTCCCAGCGTTTGATCAAATAGTAAATGAAGCCGCTAAATTTCGTTATCGCAGTGGTAATGAATTTAATGTGGGTAACTTAACTATTCGTACACCTTATGGTGGCGGTATTGCTGGTGGTTTATACCATTCACAATCACCCGAGGCGTATTTTGCGCACACACCGGGTTTGAAAGTAGTTGTACCGCGTAACCCTTATCAAGCTAAAGGTTTATTACGTGCATCAATTAAAGATGATAACCCGGTCATATTTTTTGAGCCTAAGCGTTTATATCGTGCATCAATTGGCGAAGTGCCAGAAGAAGATTATAGTATTGAATTAGGCACGGCTGAAGTAGTGCAAGAGGGTGCCGATATTACGCTTTTAGCGTGGGGTGCTCAAATGGAGATTATTGAAGATGCAGCAAAGCAAGCAAGTGAGCAAGGTATAAGCTGTGAAGTTATTGATCTTCGTAGTATTTTACCATGGGATGTTGAAACGATTGCTAAATCGGTTACTAAAACCGGCCGTTTAATCGTGAGTCATGAAGCGCCTATAACCAATGGCTTTGGTGCAGAGATAGCCGCGACAATACAACAAGAGTGTTTCTTGCATTTAGAGTCGCCAATTTTACGTGTATGTGGTCTAGATACCCCATACCCGCTGGCACTTGAAAAAGAATACGTACCGGATGCACTAAAAGTGTTGGCTGCAATTAAACAATCAATGGATTTTTAGGGGTTACCATGGCTAAAGATTTTATATTACCCGATATTGGTGAAGGCATTGTTGAATGCGAAGTAGTTGAATGGCTAGTACAAGAAGGCGATACCGTATCTGAGGATCAACCAATTTGCGATGTTATGACAGACAAAGCATTAGTACAAATTCCGGCAGTGCATGATGGCGTAATTTCAAAGTTATATTATCAAAAAGGAGAGATTGCTAAGGTACACGCTCCTTTATTTGCTATGGATGTAGCCGGTGAAAGCATTAGCAATGAAGTAGTACAAGAGCCAGTACAAGCTGAAAATAAAACTAATGATGCAGCTGATGTGGTTGAGGACTTTATATTACCGGATATTGGAGAAGGTATTGTTGAGTGTGAGATTGTTGATTGGTTAGTTGCTGAAGGCGACGAAATAGAAGAAGACCAAGCGGTTTGTGACGTAATGACCGACAAAGCATTAGTACAAATTCCGGCAAAATATACAGGCACTGTACAAAAGTTATATTATCAAAAAGGCGAAATAGCCAAAGTACATAGCCCGTTGTTTCAAATGACAATTGCAGGCAGTGCAGTAAAACCAAGTGTTGATATAAACCAAGCGGTCGTAAAGGCTCAAACTAATGCCGTCGCTGAAAAAGTTGCCCCAGTTAAAACAGAGCAAGCTGCTAAAATTATCAATCAAAAAGCGGTGGCATCGCCTGCGGTTCGTCGTAAAGCACGTGAACTAGATGTTGATTTAACCTGTGTACCAGGTAGTGGTAAAAATGGACGTATTTACAAGCAAGATATTGAAGAGTTTGTAAAAGGCGAAGTGCCAAATACTATTGATACTTCACCGCTTGATAGCGATGCTTCTCAAAGTGCAGTACAAAACCAAACGCAGAATCAAAGCGGTGGCGTAAGAGTCGAGCAAATTAAAGGCATTAAAGCGGCCATGGCCAAGCAAATGGTAGCGTCGGTTTCAACTATTCCGCACTTTACGTTTAGTGATGAAATAGACTTAACGCAGCTTATAGCTTTGCGTAGTTCTTTAAAAGAGCAGTACAAAGCACAAGGCGTAAAGCTCACTATGATGCCATTTTTTGTAAAAGCATTGTCGCTAGCAATGAAAGAGTACCCTGTACTTAATTCAAAAGTGAACGATGAATGCTCAGAGCTTACCTATTATAACGATCATAATATCGGTATAGCGGTTGATTCTAAAATTGGCTTGTTAGTGCCTAATATTAAATCGTGCCAGAGTAAGAGCATTGTTGATGTGGCAAATGATTTAACCAGGTTAACTCATTCAGCGCGAGAAGGGCGTGTTGCACCGGATGATTTAAAAGGTGGGACAATTAGCATCTCTAACATTGGTGCGATTGGCGGCACTATTGCGACCCCTATAATTAATAAACCAGAAGTGGCAATTGTTGCGCTTGGTAAATTACAGTATTTACCGCGTTTTGACGAAAGTGGGCAGGTTGTAAGTAAAGCTATTATGCAAGTGAGCTGGTCTGGGGATCATCGTGTTATTGATGGGGGCACTATTGCTCGTTTTAATAATTTATGGAAATCGTACTTAGAAAATCCATCAGCAATGATGATGGCTATGAGTTAATAGCTAAATTGTTAATATGTAATAAAAACCGGCTTTTAGCTGGTTTTTTGTTTTAATTTGAGCTGTTTTTAATTAAGATACAAATGTTACTAAAAAGTAATTAGATTAACCCCGTTAGGGAATATAAAAAATAACACTAAGGAAATTTCATGGAACATTATATGAACGCGTTGCGTAGCTACGCAGATTTTTCAGGCCGTAATCGTCGTAAAGCATATTGGATGTTTATATTATTTAACTTCATTTTTTCAGTAGTTTGTAATGCGATTGATGGTGTACTAGGTACAATGTTCATTGGCTCTATTTATAGCTTAGCGCTATTAATTCCTGGCTTAAGTGCGGGTGCACGTCGTCTTCATGACACAGGCCGTTCAGGCTGGTGGCAGTTACTTTGGTTTGTGCCAATCATTGGTTGGATTGTTTTAATTGTTTTTCTTGCGCAAGATTCGCACGAAGGTGAGAACGATTTTGGTCCAAATCCAAAAGAATTAGCAGTAGAACCAGCAACTGTATAAGTAAGAACAACTTAACATGTTAAAAGCTCAGCAATTGCTGAGCTTTTTTGTGTTTTTAAATCTCATTTTTTAAATTTCAGCAAAAAAATACAACCCATAACCAACTATTAATGCGGGAATAGACGTATAAAGTGTAGCTATAACTGCAGCTTTGGGCGCCATTGCGATTGCTGGAAATAACGCATCACCATCGTTAGAAATTGCGTTTCCTGCTAAAGCACTAAAGGGAATAATGCCTTGAATATAAAGCGTTGTAACAATTATTTGCGGGCCACAGCCGGGTAAAAATCCAATAAGCACTGCAATTAATGGGGCTAAATAGGCGTAATGTACAAACCACGTTTTTAAATCAAGTCCGGCAATGTTAACCAAAATCTCAAATAGCATAAAAGAGGCTACAACCCATGCCGTAACAAAATGGGTATCTTGTAATACTTTTATTATTTTAGAAGGAGGGTGACAGGCATCGTCTTCTGACGTTACTTCTTGATAGCTTTCACCTCTTGACGAAAGTGCCCAAATACTAACAATAAATAAAGCCATTAATGCACCAAATAGCGTAACTAAAGTGCTTGTGCTTGCGCCAAACTGTGTAAAATTAACATTAAAGGCAATCAAAAAGGCAATTATAAGGCTTGGGATAATTGCTACCACCCAAATCGGTTTACTGATTTTAATAATGTTAGTTGAGAGTATTTTAATTTGGTGCTTTTGTTCTTGCGCTGTTGGGCGTAAAAAATCTTTTTTGTGTATTGTATTAACCAGTAAACCACTGAATGTACCCACAACTAACCCTATGCCCATAATTAACAAGCCTTCAGTAGGTCGGGTAGCAAGTAATAAAAACGCTGCATCGCCCATTGTAGCTGTTAGCACAGCAACAATAGCACCAAAGCTTGCTTGGCCTTTTGTAAATTGAGTAACCACAATAATAGCGCCACCACAGCCAGGTAATGCACCTAAAACCGCTGCAAAGCTAATTTCTAAAATAGGGGACTTGGCACTTAAATAACTAAGCTCTAATTGAGGTAAGTGTTCTATAGCGTAGTAATAAATTAACAGGGTAGCAGCAACAAACACACTTACTTGAAAAAATGCATCACTGAGTGCGGTCATTGTTATTTCGCGTAATTGCGGTATTGCAAGGCAAGTTAAAATAAATAAAGGCAGCAGTAAGCGTTTATTTTGGCTCAAAAATCGTTTTGAGGCAGGAGTAATAAAACCAATGTGAGGAAGTGAAATCATACAATGCGACCTAATAAATTAACTAGGTCACACTGTATATTTTAATTAAATGATAATCAATATCGTTAGCATCTATTTAAATCGATTACTCTGTTTGAGTTTTTCGATACCTAAACTCAAGTTAGTTTAAATTTGAATTTAAGGCTGTGATTAAACTAGGCTACTTACGCTGAAATTCAGAGTTTGTATTCCACGTTGGCCACTGTTCTGTTTCAGAAATATTAAAACCTACCTTATAAAATAATTGTAAGTCTTGAACAGCACCCGATAAATCCCATTCATCACGGTAACGGTCACATGGTTGATGATAACAACCGCGAAGTACTAAGCTCATACGTTTACGGTAATTAGCCGTTTCTTCATCAGCAGCGACTGTGCCGCCACCTGCGTACATAGCCGGAATACCCATGTTAGCGAATGCAAAGTGATCAGAGCGGTAATAGCCACCAGATGACGGTTTAGGATCGCCTGATATTGTTCTGCCTTGCTCTTTAGCTGCAGTTTCTAAAAACTCATCCATTTGTGATTTACCTATACCAACCACATTCATGTCTTTTACTTTGCCTAATAAATTTAAGCTATCCATGTTTATGTTAGCGACTGTTTTATCCGCTGCAATTACTGGATTTGCCGCATAGTATTTAGAACCTAATAAGCCTTGCTCTTCAGCAGTTACCGCTAAAAATGTCATTGAGCGGCTAGGATGCTTAGGTAATTTTGTAAAGGCTTCGGCTACTTCAATTAGCCCAGCGGTACCCGTTGCATTGTCGTGAGCACCGTTATAAATTTGATCGCCTTTACGTGTTTTATCTGTACCTAAGTGATCCCAATGAGCCGAGTAAATAACATGCTCATCTGGTTTCTCACTACCAGGTAAAGTGGCAATAAAGTTATACGACACTGATTTTTTAATCGTATTTTTAACATTAACAGAAGCAGTTAAATCGCCCATATCAACATGGTAAGCACCTTTAGCAGCATTTGTTTTAACGGTATCAAAATCTAAACCTGCTTTAGTAAAGAGCTCTTTTGCTACGTCAGTTGTAACCCAGCCTTCAACGGCTACACGGTCCATGTTGTTGTTTTCTTTTTGAAAACCAAACTGCTCGCCGCTCCACGAGTTTTCAACAACCGACCACGGGTAAGAAGCAGGTGCTGTTTCATGAATAATAATTGCACCAGCGGCACCTTGTCGACTCGCTTCTTCGTATTTGTATGTCCAACGACCATAATAGGTCATCGCGTCGCCAGTAAATAAAGCAGGGTCTTTTGTTGCAAAACCTGGATCGTTAACCAGCATTACAACCGTTTTGCCTTTAACGTCTAATCCTTCGTAATCATTCCAATTGTATTCAGGTGCGTTAACGCCGTAGCCCACAAATACAAGTTCAGAATTTTCTATGCCTTCTTGTGCGCTTATACGGCTGCTACCCATAACCATGTCTTTTTTGTATTGATAGTCTTTACCACCAATACTTAATACCATGTTCGAATCTGCTTCTAAAGAAACTAATGGCACTTCTTGTAAGTAACTGTCGCCATTGCCTGGCTCTAAACCTAGGGCTTTAAACTGCGCAGTTAAATAATCAAGCGTTAGCTTTTCGCCTGGTGATGAAGGAGCACGACCACCAAATTCATCTGATGCGAGTACTTTTACATGTTTAGCCAATTCATCAGCTTGAATACTGTTATAACCATTTGTTACATCAGTAGGTGTAATACTTGTTGTTGCGCAACCTGCTAAAACAGCAGTGGCAAGGAGTGTGAGAGAGAAATAATGTTTCATGTCAGCTCTTTTTTTGTTTTAAGTTGTGATTAGTATATTAACTTCTATTAAGTAGAACCAGTTTTTGCGGTAAACTTCTCGTAAATTATAGGCATAAATTGTTAAAGGTTTAAATGAAGCGTTTTACTCCCCCCGAGCAGTGGCAAATCAGTAGTTTAGAAACCGGTGCATTTTCGCACTTACGTGAGCTATTTAAAGTTAACGAACTAACTCATTGGCCGGCTCCGCAGTGGTTTTCTCCATTTTTAACCGCTATTAATGCGAATAATATTCCTATTACTTTTGAAGATGATGCAAAGGTAGATTTTGGCGATCGTTATTACGAACAAGTTATATTTGAAACGGGTGTTGTACCTACACGCAGTGAGAATTGGCATGACTTGTTTGGTGGCTTTATTTGGTGTTTATTTCCTAAAACCAAAGCGCTTATTAACCAGCGTCATGTGCAAGATATAGCTGAACATGGTTTGCAAAAGCGTACCAAACATCGTAATGCATTAACGCTCTTTGACGAATGTGGTGTGGTATTGGCAATAAGCGATACTAAATGGCAAGAATTGCTTCGCGATCATCAATGGGAAAAAGCATTTGTTGAGCATAAAAGTGAATGGGGAAAAAGCATTAAAGCGTTTATGTTTGGCCATGCTAATTATGAAATGCTCACCAAACCTTATATAGGTTTAACGGGTAAAGCATTGTTTGTTTGTGTACCAGATGAAACATTTTGTAAAGATTTAGTTACTCAATATCAGTACCTAGACCAAGCCCTTTATGAGATGATTAAAATAGATAACTGCTTAGCCGATAACAAACAGCTTTCGCCACTGCCATTATTAGGCGTGCCTGGCTGGCATGATGAAAACAAAGACGACTCTTTTTATAACAATACAGATTATTTTAGAGCGAAACGAAGGATACGAACATGATAGAAGTTGCTGGGCTTAAAAAGAAATTTAAGCTAACTAAAGATCACAAAAAAAATAAAATAGACGACATCGATCCTCGTGAAGATAAAGACTATTTTCATTCAGTACGAGACGTAAGCTTTAGCTGCGCGAAGGGTGAGGTACTTGGATTACTAGGACCCAATGGCGCAGGTAAAACAACAACACTTAGAATGATATCAACCGCATTAAAGCCCGATGAAGGTTCAATAACAATTGCTGGAAACGACATTGTAAAAAAACCGTTATTAGGGCGTAAGTCCATCGGTTTTTTATCAGGCTCTACCGGTTTGTATGGCCGTTTAACTGTAAAAGAAAACATAGAGTATTTTGCAAAGCTTCACGGTATGAGCAAAAGCGATATTGCATCGCGTTGTGATGAGCTATTTACATTGCTTGATATGCATAAATTTGTAGATAAACGCGCTGAAAACCTATCAACTGGTATGAAACAAAAAGCGAATATCGCTCGTGCTGTTGTACATCGCCCAGCAGTAGTGGTGCTCGATGAGCCAACAACGGGGCTCGATATAATGACCACGCAAACCGTTATTCAATTTATTAAGGGCTTAAAAGCGCAAGGTACTCCTGTTATTTTTTCTACCCATCATTTAGATGAAGTTGCACTTTTATGTGACCGAGTCGCTGTAATTAACGAAGGTATTAGCTGCTTTGACGGAACAGTAGATGAATTTAAAAAAGCAGGTAATAGTGATGAGCTTAATCAAGCGTTTATGAACATATTAACGGAGAAACATGATGTTTGAGGTATTTAAAAAGGAATTAAGAGAGTTATTACGCGACAAAAAAACGCTATTATTTGTTGTTGCGCTCCCTGTCGCTATATTTCCGTTATTGTTTGCTGTAATGGCATTTATAAGCTCACAAGCAGCGATGGATGCAGAACAAAAAGTAAATACGTATGCCATTATTAATGGTGAATACGCACAAGAGTTTACTGATAAAGTTTTTTATCACAAAAGTTTTGAGCTTTATAAAGGCACTAAAACCTTTAATAACATTGAAGAGCTTAAAGCTGGCGTTATAGCTGGCGATATTGATATGGGTATTTATTTACCAAGCCATGCTGAGCAAACATTAGATGATGGAAAACAAAGCCAGTGGCAGGTTGTATTTAACGATTCAAAATCTATCAATTTTTTATTCGAACGCGTTAAAGAACTCGCAAAAGAATACAGTGATGTGCTGCAAACTCAAAAGCTAATCAGTTTTGGTATTGAAGAGTCTGTTCAAAAATCCATTCTTAATCCAATTGAAGTCATTAAAGTAGATACAGCCGATAAACGTGAAAACCTTGGCGAAAAAATTGGCGGGTTTTTACCTTACTTACTTATACCATTAGTACTAATGGGGGCTACTTACCCAGCTATTGATTTAGGCGCTGGCGAAAAAGAACGCGGCACGCTAGAAACACTCCTACTTACACCTATTACGCGTACAGAGCTGGTACTTGGTAAATTTATAACCTTGTTAACTACATCCATTGCCTCCACAACCATAACTGTCTTAAGTATGGGCTGTTGGATAGCATTGGCGTTAGCATTTGCTGATCTTGATTTTATTAAAGCGGCATTTAGTACATTAGCGGTAACCGATTTACTGATGATATTTGTACTGTTACTGCCTGTGGCTGCTATATTTTCGGCTTTGGCACTGGCTATATCTATTTATGCACGTACGTTTAAAGAAGCACAAAACTACATGGCTCCGCTTAGCATGGGTGTGTTTTTCCCTATTATTATTTCAATAATGCCAAATATGGAACTCAATGCAAAAACAGCATTTATTCCAGTAACAAACGTAGCATTAGCAATTAAAGAAATAGTAAAAGGGACTGTTGATTACACATTTGTAGGCTTAATATTTTTAGCTACTGCAATCATTGCGGCTGGGCTACTTGCCTTTTGCGTTAAATGGTTTAACCGAGAAGATGTATTATTTAGGTAATATGTAACTGATTATAAAAGGCATCACTTTAGTGATGCCTTTTTGCTTTAAGCGATTATTTTAAAGTGGTTTGTATTAAGTCATTAAATAGTTTAAGTTTATGGGCTGAACTATGGATTACATAACAAGGATGGATTCTTGAAAATATCACTATTTCACCTCTCGCTTTTAACTGCTGGCTGCGCTTTTTGCTCTCTCATTTATACAGATCCGTCACACGCAAAAACTATTCAGCCAACTACCCATGTAGGCACATGGCAGAATAAAGACGAAGATGGCGATGCAGTGCCTGATGTTGATGATGATTTCCCATTTAATACTAATCGCTCTAAATTTATTGAAGTTCAAGACAGTGAGCCTAATGATAACCCCAGTGTTGCTTCACCATTAGCTGCAGGGATCCCTTTTAGGATAAAAGGTGCTATTTCAAACAAAGGAGACAATGGCGACCTTTATAGTTTTCATGGCAAAGAAGGAGATTTTGTTTCAGCATTAGTTACCTATGAATCTGAAAGCTTTGCTCCAAAAGCTTATTTTTCTGATGAAAGTGGCTTCGCTATTAACTCTTCTTTAATTCATTCTAGTAAAGGAAATAAAACCTTATTTGTAACAGTTATCATCCCTAAAAATGGTTTATTTCATTTGGGTGTGATTGATGCTAAATCAGACGGAAATCCAAGTTTTACATATTAAGTAGATGTTTTTTTGATGAAGATATTGATGGTATCCCAGACAACAAAGAGAGGGCATTAGGTATACTTCCTAATAGTCAAGATACCGATGGAGATGGGATCCCCGATTTTTATGAATACTATGTAGATGCATCTATTGGAATAGACTTCGATAGTGACGGCATTCTAAATATGCTCGACGAAGAAAGTGATGGCGATGCAATTAGTGATAAGTTCGAAGGGTACACCGATCCAGACGAAGACGGCCTGTACAACTTTATTGACTTTGATAGCGATGGTGATTCAATTTTAGATAATCAAGAAAAAGTAAATGATAAAGGCTTACCATTAGATTCGGATTATGATATAGCTGATTTTTTAGACTTAGATAATGATGGTGACTACATATTAGATATTCATGATTCAGCTCTTTACAAAAAAGTATTTGGGTATTCATAACTTTACAATCGTCGGTACTGAGGTGCTTGAGGATGCTAAAAGCAGCATATATCAAACATCACAAAAGAATGCATTAAAGTATGGTTATACTGGCGAGCTGTGGGTCAATTATACATTCACAACATCAAAAAATTTTTCTTGGTAAAAAGAAATATAATGTAACAATAAAAGGAAAATGTAAGTTTGGGTAAGTCGATGGCAAGTGGCTTATGGTCAACTTATTAAGAAGCTAAATATGAATAACAATGAGCAGCCAAACGGTCTAGACGATACAAAATGGTTTAAAAACACTCATTTTGAAGAGCAGGATACCTTAAGCCCAACGAGTGAAATTAAACTCCCTTTATTGCGTTTATTATGTCATTTGTCTTTTCCAGTGGAGCTTTTATTTACAGTTGCTTTAATTACGCTTTCATTGGTAGCCGGACTTTGGTTAGTTGATAGCTATAGCTTAGCTGGTTTAGTTATTTATATACCGCTACTTATTGGTACTCTATTATTAAAACGCATTCTTATATGGCGCAAGTTTGGGTTTAGTTCAAAAGAAGTAATGACCATAAGTAATAAGCAAATTCAAGTTAACCCATTTGTAAATGATTCATTAAAGCAAAGCAGGATATTTAAAAGGGATGACATCGAATCAATATTATTTAATTACAATCTCATTAATCACGTGTCTGATACACAAATTCAAGTAAATGCTGCGCTAAATAGGGCTTTTATAAAGCTAAAAACAGGCGAAAAAATTGAGTTGAACGTTAATAGAGTAGGGTTGTTTAATGTTTTGTATTTGTTGTATTACTTTGATTACCCATTAATTTATATAAAATCATTTGAAGGAGGGGGATCTAGTATCGGCTATTTGTTTTTACGAGTTTCTGGCATTTTGGCTAATTTCCCTATAATAGCGATGTACCTTGCCGAGTTTAAGTGAGTAACTAATATTAGAGTGTTTAAAGTCGCTGTGGAAAGCAGTTAAATGGACCAAGTAACTTAACAGGTTTCATGTCGAAAAGAGTTTAAATATTTGTACGAACAAAATTTGCGGGACGAGTCGCTTGACGCATTTTTAAAAGATGACTCTTATAGCATTATTGGCAAGGCCACTGCAGTGGCAGATGATTTATATAAAAAGCTAAAAAGTGAACGCAAAAATAATAATTAAGAGTATTTAAAAGGAACGCTATGTTAAAAAAAACAATATATGTATTGCTCGGCTCATTAGTTTTGCAAGGGTGTGTAGACTCTCATTCAGTAACGGCTGTTGTTAAAAATTCTGTTAAGTTTCAATCAGGTGACATGTTAATATATGATGTAGATATAGAAAGTAGTAAGCATAGTTGTACCATCCTCTTGTCTGTAATGGGAAAGGACTTGTGGGCGCTAGAAAAGGAAGAAAGCTTATTAAAAGGTTTAGCATGTATTAATAAAGAGGGGCTAATTTTATCTGGTCCTCCTGATGTAGACAGTTTTACTTGGAAACCAGTGGAGGGCGGTTTTGAATTTACAATGGACGCGACTGCTACAGAGCAAAATAATAAAAGTGAAAAACTAAATATTTACACGACATTCCCTTTATTTGTTCCGTTAACAAAGGATTTGAAATGAAATCACAATTAATAGCCCTTTCTAGTATTATGGTATTAAGTACAGCAGCATTTGCTAATGAATCAAATGTGAATTTTCCTGCTAAGGATAATCAAGATCCATTATTTATAAAAAAATGCGAAGAGTTTAGACAAGCAAAAGCCGATAAAGATATTGATACCTTGATGTCTTTTGTACCAAAGCATTTTAAAGATACAGAAGACGAAAAAAAACGCGCTATCGCATACTTGAGTAAAAAGGCAGAAAAGTTTCAAAAGTATGTAACAAGCCCTGAATTCAAGGTTTTATCTCAAAAATTATCAACTGAATCGAAATCTAATTATGCACAGGTTGACATAAGAGCCCAGTATGGTGAAAAAAATTCGTGTCTGACGGCTGTGTATTTGAACTTACTAAAGAAAACGGTTGGATAATTATTATTGCGTCTAGCTAATTGGCTTTTCGAATACCTTAAGTATTTATATGTTATGAGAGTATGCAATCAAGCATACTTTTTTATTCAAAGAGGGAATTTTGGCTAATTCAATTATATTAAAATCACTATTAGAAACGATTAAATGGCTATTCATTTGGCTAACTGTAGCAGGGCTTGTACTAGGTGTTTTAAGTCAAGGTTTGTTTTTTGATACAAGTGATGGGCTTGATGTTTTATTAATTCTTGCGCTTTTGATGTTCCAACATCGATTAAAATTTGATGAACACAATAATCAAATAGATGTAAAGTTGGGGGCTTACTTTTTTAAGAAAGAAATCTTCACGTATAGTCACCACACCATTGATACAAACAGTATAAACACAATATCGTTTAGAGCAGATAAAGCTGTAAATATCATAGATATTAATTACACCTCAGTACAAGGCAAATTGAGCACTTATACGTTTAGGTGTTTCAAGCAAGCTAAACAAGCACAGCTAATAGTGAGTAAACTCTCAACCGTTGAGCGCGTTTATACAGCTAAACGTGAAGAGGCCGAGGCTGAAAAAACAAACTCAGTAACAGTAAACAAATTTTCAAAAATATTTCCGCAAAACACTATTTTAGGTAATGCTGAGGCTAAAAATAACCTTTCTATACTTAGGTGTGCGCTACCGCTCCCTGATAGTAAGAAAAGCTTAGTTCACATTATCGTAGTGTGTTTTGCTTTGCTTACGCTATTTATTGCGTTTTCATCACAAAATTGGAAACCCTCTTTTGCATTTTTAGTAATAACTTATGTAAGTTATTACTTTGCTAGGGTTATTGTTTGTAATAAATACTATTTTATAAAAACAGCGCCTTTAAGCTCCATAATAATAGATGATGATGAACTTTATTTACCCGCGTTATTATTCACTGATAAAACACCGCGCACACTAACTAAGCAGGATATTATTAGTATTGAGGCTAAGTGGAATTACGATTACGACTCAGTTGAAGGCACGATTGGCAGAACTTCAAAAAGGTCGCATTTAATCTCACTAGTATTTAATACAACAAAGGGGCAGAGTATCCCACTGTCTCATTGGAGTGTTGATAGTAAAACACTCGTGTTTTCATTATTAAAATATAAATATCCAGTATCGTTAGACAGAACAAGCCAAATGGTTTACCCATTTAAACTTCATGTTGGATTATTCGTTTTTATGTTTATACTCATCATACTTGCTATGAGCCTACCAAAAGTTATATCTATTTAATGTAATAGGTACTTTAGTATAGGCGCTAATAATAGCTAAATACGATGTGGTTTCGTCGATTTTTAATTACTAAATTTTAAGGATGAAATTTTGAAAAATATATTTAAATTTATAATCGTTCTCACTGCAAGTTTATGTGGACACGCAAACGCGCAAAACTACCTTTCACTCAATTATCAAGTAACTAAAGAACTAAATCATTTCGCATACATTAAAATAAAAGTCACCGATAAATACCTTCGTACAGACTATGTTTTGCCAAATAAAACCTTTACAGAAATGACTATTAAAGATGATGGACAATATATTTTAGATCATCAAAAAAATATCGCATA
>NZ_PJBK01000026.1:0-47611 GCF_002836155.1 Pseudoalteromonas sp. GutCa3
GTTTATAGCTAATAGAAATTGGAGATTTTAATGTTCTCAGATTTTCTGAGAGGGATTTCTTAGGCCTTACTTGAGGTTTTCCTATATCTTTTTGATTTTTAATCGCTTGGCTAAGCAAGGGTATAAGTATTTTTTGCCCTGGATAAATTAGGTCAGGATTAGTTATAGGCTTATTAGTAATAGCTAAAACTTCTTTTCGGTTATTAAATCTCCACAACCTAGGCCATTCCATTGGAGACCCTAAGTGCTTAGAAGATATATCCCATAATGTATCACCTTTTTTTACAATGTATTCCTTTACCATTTTTATTCCTAATATATTTAAATTCCATTATGGGCATAAATATACGAGGACAATCCCACCTTGTCAATTTAGCTTCATTCTATTGAAGAGTATTCATTTATAATTTTAATAAACAAAAAAGCCTGCGATTAAGCAGGCTTTTTGACTATTTAAATAATCAAATTTTATAAAACAATAATGCTTGTTACTAAGTAAGCTAAAAACGTAAGGCCACCACCAAATAAGGCATACGGTAGCTGCGTTTTAACGTGGGTGAGTAAGTCACACCCCGATGCAATAGCCGATACAGCACTGGTGTCGGATATAGGCGAGCAGTGGTCGCCAAATATACCACCACCCAAAATAGCACCTACCACAAGCGACGGTGGTAAACCTAGCGCTTGAATAAGTGGCACACCAATTGGGATTAATATAGCAAACGTGCCCCACGATGTACCCGTAGTAAACGACATAACTGCGCCGGTTAAAAACAGCACCGGTACTATTAGGTAAATAGGTAAGTAGTCACCAACAAGTGACGCTACAAATACGCCAGTACCAAGCTCTTTTAAGCTTGCGCCAAGTGTAAGCGAAAGCAGTACAATAGCGACTAGCGGCATTAATTCGCCCATACCTTTAAAACCGGTATCAACTAATTGATGGTGCGTAAATTTACGAGAACCAATCATTAAAAAGTAAGCGACAACAATGGCTAAAACCGTTGCGTACAATACTGACTTAGAGCCACTACCCTCTGCCAACACACCATTACCGGTGTAATACATAAAACCAACCATGCTGGTAATGAGCGTAATAAGCGGGATTAACATATAACGCGCTTTAGAGGCTTTTATTTCATCTTTTAAGTCGGTTTTTTGAAGCTCTAGTTTTTCTTCGGCTTCTTTCATTGGGCCATGCACTTTATCAAACGCGATTGTGTAAAAAACAATAACAAGGGTAATTATGGCGTAAAAGTTATACCCAACGCTGCCCCACAATACCGATACAGCCGACTCACCTAGCTCGTAGTTACCTAACAAACCAAGTACAAATGCGCCCCAGCCGTTAAGTAGTATTAAAATACACACTGGCGCACTGGTGCTGTCAATAATGTACGCTAGACGCGCTCGGCTCATTTTAAATTTATCGAACAAGCCACGCGATAAAATACCCGAGGTAAGTACGCTCAGGTTAGATTCTATAAACACCGCAATGCCGGTAAACATGGTTAAAAAGCCCACTTGGCGCTTACTTTTTGCAATGCCTTTGTTCATTAGCATATTAACAGTTGCTGCAACGCCGCCAGATTCGCGAATATAGGCAAGCAGTGCACCAATTAAAATACTAAAAATTAGTATGCGTGTATTACCTGGCGAGCTGGCAACCGAAATAATACGTTCAATGGTATTTAAAAAAGTGTCAAACAAGCTATTACCTTCGCCCTGAAAGGCGAGTAAAAACTCAGAAGAAGCAACAGCAACAAGTAGCGCCATAATCACTTCTTTTCGCCAAAACACGATAGCAATCGCAATTAGCGGCGGTAAAATAGAATACCAATGCATAAAAAGTTAACCTTAATTATTAGCGAGTAAACCTCGCTTTGTACGCGTTTTAACGCTTATTTGTTAAGCCTAACAACATAAACCGGCTTAGTTTTATAGACCGCTTAGCTTAATGGATTGGCTTACTCAAGTCACCTGTAAATAAATCACTTAAGGTGGCACGGTTAGTACGTTTTAACCTATACGATAGCTTATTGATTTAGTAACGCTTCATAAATAAGCGACACCACCGATCCGTACTGTGCGGTTTCAAATTGTTTGCCTGTAAATTCGTAACGTTTTAGCGAACCTTTAATTGCGCTATGGCGAGCATTAGTAAGTAAAACAATAGCTAAGTCGTAAGCGGGGTCAATTACGGTCACTGTCCCCGTCCAACCAGTGTGCCCGTATGCTTGTGCGCTTGCATAAGGGCCAAAGTGCCAGCGCCTTGCTTGATTGTTACCAGCTAGCCTAAAACCAAGCCCGTAGGTTTCATCGCTTGATTGCGGCGTTAAAAATTGCGCTAAGGCGCTTGCACTAAATAATTGTTGGTCGCCGTAGCCACCGCTATTTAATAATAGCTGGCAAAGCACGGCTAAGTCGTGAGCATTACTAAATAATCCTGCATGCCCTGCTACACCATCAAGAGAATAGTAAGCGCGCTCGTCATGCACTTGGCCTTGTAAAACCCCAGTGCGAACATTATCAAACTTAATGCGCCCGTCTCGTGTGTTGCCGCTAAGCTCAGTGGCTGCAAATTGCTGCGGCTTAAAGCCTTTTTTAAGTGGATTAAATAACGTGTTAGTTAATTTTAGTGGCGCGTACACTTGCTGCTCTAGGTATTCGTCAAGGGGCTGCCCTGTAATACGCTCAATTAGCACACCTAAAATCATGTAATCAATATCTGAGTAAACATGCTGCCCAGATGATTTACTACTAAAAGGCACGCTGGTAAGTAATAGCTGTTTGGTGGTTTTACTGTTTTGCGAATAAAACGCGTCGCCATTGCTGCCATCTTTACGGTGAAAGTCAAATACTGGCGGGTATCCGGCGCTGTGTGTGAGTAAGTCTTTTACTCTGCGCTTTGCTCGCCCTTCGCCTTTATATTCGCTTAGGTAGCTTTGCACGGGTTTATTAATATTTAACAGCCCTTCGCTTACTAATTTCATAAGTGCAAAGTTGGTGGCAAATATTTTGGTGTTTGAGGCAAGATCAAACAAGGTATTAGTTTGCATGGACTCTGGACGAAGTAGCATTAAATCACTTTGCTGATATTGCTTTGCATCGCCATAGGCGGTTAATTTTATTAGCTCACCATTTTTAACAACGGCCAACACAGCCCCAGGAAAACCCGCTTTTATATCGCGTCCAATTAATGTGTCTACTTCAGTAAAATCTATATGCTTTTTTGGTTCATCACTTAAAGTAGGAAATGCAAAACGCAGTGTTAAGCTTGCGCCAGCAGGGAGAATATTTTCAACTTTAAAGGTATTAACACCATTGTGAGTATTTTTTGCCAAACTGTAATTGTATAAGGTGTTGGCGCTCAGTTGGCTAACGTCGAGCTTTTGATTATTAATGTAAATATCGGCGCTTTGTGCGTTGTGGTTTTGTATTAATAATTGCCCGCGCCCTTTGTAAGCTTTAAACGTCCCTCGATTATTTACATAAAACCGGCTACTTGGGTTTACCTCAGGAAACGTTGCAACCACTTGTGCACTAGGCAGCTCTACAAGTTGGCTTTTTGTAAGTGGTAGCACCGAGCTAATAGGCTCAGGTGGCGTACTACAACCCACAACAATAAAGCTTAACGCCGCTATAAATGCATTTTTTATATAACTACACCTTTGATTTTTAAAAGCAATAAACATGCTTAGCCCTTATTTATATAACAAGTAAGGCGCTCTTTGCGCTTTAAATTGCACAAGCCCCGCCTGCCAACTTTGTTTTATTTGCGCTTCTGATTGCCCTGCTTCAATAGCTAAGCGCAATTTATTAGTACCCGCTAGTTTATCCATAAAGTCAGCGCGCTCAAAAAACGAGATGTTGTTTTTACTAAGCTCCGTGTACGCATTTATTAAGTAAGTTAAATTTAGGCCTGTGGTAATTGCTTGTCTTAAATCGAGCCCTTGCACGGCTTGGTTTTTAAATTTAGGGTTTAAAGCAGCCCCTTTAATTGCGCGCGGTGTAAAATTAAAATCACCTAATGCAACTGGCGAATAGCCAATTACTTGAAATGCAAAGTCGGTGCCTCTACCAATACTGATAGGTGTTGCTTCAAAAAAGCAAAGTGATGGGTAAAGTGCAATCGCTTGATCGTTAGGTAAGTTAGGGCTGGGTTTTACAGGCAAGCTGTAAGTACTTTTGCGAGTGTAATGATCAACAGGGATCACCGTTAATTTTAAATCGGGCGCTTTATTGATCCAGCCCTCGCCCTTGATCATTTTGGCAAGTTCGCCAACGGTCATGCCGTGTAACACAGGAATTGGGTGCATGCCTACAAACGATTTAAATTCTGGCTCTAATATTGGCCCATCAACGTAGGCAATATTTGGATTGGGTCTGTCGAGTACTAAAAATTCTATCCCCTGCTCTGCAGCGGCTTCCATCATGTAGTGCATAGAGCTTATGTAGGTATAAAAGCGCACTCCCACATCCTGAATGTCAAAAATAATCACATCAACATCAGCTAAAGCAGCTTGGCTTGGTTTTTTATTTTTACCGTAAATAGAAATAAGCGGAATACCGGTTTTGCTATCAACGGCATTTTTTACATGCGCGCCCGCATCGTGATCGCCGCGAAAGCCATGCTCAGGTGCAAAAATTTTAGTTATATTAATATTTTTAGTCAGCAGCGCATCTACTAAGTGAGTTTGCCCTACCGTTGATGTTTGATTAACTACAAGCCCTACGCGTTTATTTTTTAACTGCGGTAAATATTTAGTATATTGCTGCGCACCTACCACAAGTGAGTTATTGGCTTCGTTGGCTTGTGCGCTGGAAATAAGAGTAGCGCTAAAAATAAAAAATAACGTAATAAATAGGGTTTTAAACATACTGCAATATCCTTTTAAACAAGGCGTTTAAAATAACATAGGTAATATTAAAGAGCAGCTTTAGAAAAGGGTTAGTGGGCTTGAGCAGATACAGTGATTAGAAGCTGGCGCTTCTCACGCGAGCAAGCTCAGCGTCTACAACGGATAAATAAAACTCGGAGTTTAGATTTAAAGATTAGAGCTAGTTTTACTTGAAAATACCACCTCCCATTTTAAGCTTAAAGACCGTATTTAACCTTCTTAGAGCTAAACGCTTCTAGTTATTTAATTTCTTGGTCAATGAACCACCTAAAGATCCATTACACAAAGAGAAGCAAAAGAGAAGTAAATGAGAAGACATAAGCCCGGGTTTATTAGTTTAGTTTAGCTTAGCTTTATTACTACCTCTAAAAGCGCAGCGCCTCTTAACTCTTTGTGAATAAATTACTTATTTCTGGCGTTGCCAACGAATAAAATCTTATAAATTATATTTTTGAGGGGGGAATAGAAGCTGGCGCTTCTCACGCGAGCAAGCTCAGCGTCTACAACGGATAAATAAGCTCGGAGTTTGGATTTAAAGATTAGAGCTGTTTCTACTTGTAGGCGTACAGCTTGCTGACGCGACGAGCGAAGCTCGTAAATAAAGTATCAGTTATATCGGTGGTAAGTGATTAGAAGCTGTCGCTTCTCACGCGAGCAAGCTCAGCGTCTACAACGGATAAATAAACTCGGAGTTTAGATTTAAAGATTAGGGCTAGTTTTACTTGTAGGCGTGCAGCTTGCTGACGCGACGAGCAACGCTCGTAAATAAAGTATCAGTGATTAGAAGCTTCCGCTTCTCACGCGAGCAAGCTCAGCGTCTACAAGTGCCTCTCTGTTATTTCACTTTATTTTAGGCACAAAAAAACCGACTTAATGTCGGCTTGTTTATGAAAGTGGTGGGCGCAGGAGGATTCGAACCTCCGACCGCTCGGTTCGTAGCCGAGTACTCTATCCAGCTGAGCTATGCACCCACTTTCATAGATTGCTTATTTAAACTCTAAGCAGAGCGTATAAATTCAGACATAAAAAAACCGATTTCCATCGGTTTATTTTTCTTACACTTAAAAGTGTATGAAAATATGAAAGTGGTGGGCGCAGGAGGATTCGAACCTCCGACCGCTCGGTTCGTAGCCGAGTACTCTATCCAGCTGAGCTATGCACCCACTTTCATTTTTACTATTACTTGTTTTTACTCTAAGTAAGAGTTTTACTTATTTATACTCTAAGCAGAGTTTATAAAGTGGTGGGCGCAGGAGGATTCGAACCTCCGACCGCTCGGTTCGTAGCCGAGTACTCTATCCAGCTGAGCTATGCACCCACTTTATAGTTTACTTATTTTAACTCTAAGTAGAGCTTTTACTTATTTAGACTCTAAGCGAGTTATTAAAGTATGCTGGGCGCAGGACGTATCTTCTAAGAATGAACCTCCGACCGCTTGGTTATAAAACCAAACACTTTAATTGCTTATTTAGACTCTAAGCGAGTTATTAAAGTATGGTGGGCGCAGGAGGATTCGAACCTCCGACCGCTCGGTTCGTAGCCGAGTACTCTATCCAGCTGAGCTATGCACCCATACTTTAAAACTTTACAAAACACGCCATTAAAAGAAATGGTGGAGAGGGAGGGATTCGAACCCTCGATAGAGCTACAAACTCTATACTCCCTTAGCAGGGGAGCTCCTTCGGCCACTCGGACACCTCTCCGTCTTGTGGGGCGTATAATAAAGATTTCAGAAAATATGTCAAACACTTTTCTACCAAAAACGACTATATGGTTATAGATTGCACATATGCTTGGTTTAAAAGTGTAATTAGTTTGAAATTTAAGCGGGTTACGTATTCTTATTTGAAGGATTAACACCTAGCACAGGAACTAAGTCATCAGTTAACTGAGCCAAATACTGTTCTTGGTAACCTAATTGTTGAAATTCAGCAATACAAGCACGGTAGTAAGCATTTCTTTCTTGCTCTGATGTGCATTCTTCTGATAAATCATCTACTCGTTTGTCTTTCATACTATTATTCTAAGTCCTTTAAGAATCTATATTTAACTGCTAAATACCAAGCAGTGTAAATTTCGTGCGTATTCTAGCTAAAACCTTTACATAAATACAACATATGTTTAAAAAACAATCATACTAAAAAGTTATAGCACTGTTAGTTTTAATATTAAAAACTGCCAATAACAATAAATTAGCGAAGCTGAATTGCACATTAACCATCACTAATAACTACATTTAATTTTTAGTGTAGTACTTATTAATTAAAATACTAATGCAAAGCAAAAAAAACGCCGCTATTAAGCGGCGTTTATTAACTTACTTTGTTCTACCCAAAGCTTAGTCAGCTTGTGGACGCATATGCGGGAACAAAATAACGTCTTTAATTGTTGATGAGTCAGTAAACAACATTACTAAACGGTCAATACCAATACCTTCACCTGCAGTTGGCGGTAAGCCGTACTCAAGTGCGCGTATGTAGTCTTCATCGTAATGCATTGCTTCATCATCGCCTGCGTCTTTCTCTTCAACTTGGCGAGTAAAGCGCTCAGCTTGGTCTTGTGCATCGTTAAGCTCAGAGAAACCATTTGCAAGTTCACGACCGCCAACAAAAAATTCAAAACGGTCTGTAACAAATGCATTTTCGTCGTTACGGCGTGCAAGTGGAGAAACTTCCCACGGGTAGCCAGTAATAAACGTAGGTTGAATAAGCATGTGCTCTGCTGTTTCTTCAAATATTTCACACAAGAACTTACCTGGGCCCCAAACACAATTTTCAGGAATTTTAACGTGCACTTGTTTAGCGTACGCTTTTAATTCGTCAAAGTGGTTTTCTGGGTCGTTAAATACCGCAGCATCAAACTCAGGGTTATATTTTAATATTGCATCGCTCATGCTTAAACGTGTAAACGGTTGGCCAAAGTCGTATTCAACTGAGTCAATTACTTCGCCGTTTTCGTCTTTAGTTGTATTAACTACAACTGCACTACCTAGTACGTTTTCTGCAACCGTACGTAGCATGTCTTCGGTGATGTTCATCAGGTCGATGTAATCAGCGTATGCTTGGTAAAATTCAATCATTGTGAATTCTGGATTGTGACGCGTAGATAACCCTTCGTTACGGAAGTTACGGTTAATTTCGAATACACGGTCAAAACCACCTACCACTAAGCGCTTTAAGTAAAGCTCAGGCGCTATACGCAAGTACATGTCGATATCAAGCGCGTTATGGTGAGTTACAAACGGACGCGCAGATGCACCGCCTGGTATAACCTGTAGCATTGGTGTTTCTACTTCCATAAAGTCACGATCTGCTAAAAAGCGACGAATGCCTTCAACTACTTGTGAACGAATACGGAATGTTTCGCGCGTTGCTTCGTTAGTAATTAAATCAACGTAACGTTGGCGGTACTTTGTTTCTTGATCTGATAAGCCATGGAATTTTTCTGGTAACGGACGAAGTGACTTAGTTAATAGTTGGTACTCAGTCATTTCTACGTATAAATCGCCTTTACCTGATTTATTTAATGCGCCTTTAACACCAATAATATCGCCAGTGTCTAGTTGACCATACTTTTCTTTAAGATCTTTTTGAACATCTTTAGATGCATACGCTTGTACGCGACCTTTCATGTCTTGAATTACAAAAAACGGTCCACGCTTTGCTAAAATACGGCCAGCGATAGACACAACTTCTTGCATCTCTACTAATTCTTCTTTGCTCTTATCACCAAACTGGGCTTGCAAATCAGCCGTGTAATGCTCACGACGGAATTGGTTTGGATGACCGTTGGCTGGGCAATTTTCGCGTATAGCGTCTAACTTGCCGCGACGCTCAGCGATTAACTTGTTTTCGTCTTGGATTTTATCAGTCATTTTTTAGCTCTTTATTAGCTTGGTGGTTATAGGCCAGATTTAAGGCTGGCTTCAATAAATTTATCTAAGTTACCGTCAAGTACCGATTGGGTATTGCGGTTTTCAACGCCTGTACGTAAATCTTTAATGCGTGCGTCATCAAGTACGTATGAACGAATTTGACTACCCCAACCAATATCAGATTTAGCATCTTCTTGCGTTTGTTTTTCAGCATTTTGCTGTTGTAGCTCAAGCTCAAATAATTTAGCTTTTAACTGCTTCATCGCTTGGGCTTTATTTTTATGCTGCGAACGCTCGTTTTGACACTGCACTACGGTATTTGTTGGTACGTGAGTGATACGAACCGCCGATTCGGTGGTGTTAACGTGCTGACCACCCGCGCCAGATGCACGGTAAACGTCTATACGCAGGTCTGACGGATTCATATCAATTTCAATATTATCGTCAACTTCTGGGTATACAAACGCAGAAGCAAATGAAGTATGACGACGACCACTTGAGTCAAATGGGCTTTTACGTACTAAGCGATGTACACCAGTTTCTGTGCGTAACCAACCGTAAGCGTATTCGCCAACAAAGCGGACAGTTGCGCCTTTAATACCAGCAACATCACCGTCGGTCGCTTCAACTAGCTCAACTTTAAAGCCTTTAGCCTCGCCCCAACGTAAATACATACGAAGTAGAATATTACACCAGTCTTGTGCTTCAGTACCGCCAGAACCTGATTGTAAATCAAGGTACGCATCGTTTGAGTCATGAGGACCTGAAAACATACGACGAAACTCTAAACCTTCTAACTGTTCGTTTAGATCAGTTAATTCGCTTTGCGCTTCATCAAAGGTATCTTGATCTTCAGCTTCTACAGCAAGCTCAAGTAAGCCTTCAACGTCGTCAGTACCGGCTACTAGGTTATCGATTGTTTCAACAACCGCTTCTAATGCTGATTTTTCACGGCCAAGCGCTTGTGCGCGTTCAGGCTCATTCCACACGGCTGAATCTTCAAGCTCGGCGTTAACTTCTTCTAAGCGTTCTTGTTTAAGAGCGTAGTCAAAGGTACCCCCGAAGCAATTCAGTACGTTCGCGAATTTCCTTGATTTGATTAATCACAGGATTCACTTCAAACATGTACATCACTCCAAAATGGCTAGGTAATTGCGCCCCTTTAAATGGGATTTTCGCAATAAATTATCGTCAAATGATAAAAACGCCCGATTTTAACAAAAAACCGCGCGCTTTATTAGCATTTTATGCATGATATTACATATTTTTTAGTGCACTTTTTCAAGCTCTCTAACTATTAATTGCAGCGTAAATTTACCTCTAAACTCATTTATATCGAGCTGGTACGCTACTTTTACAAACTTAGCCTCAGTATCTGGCCATTCTTTTACATCAATACCAAAAGCAATGGCGTCAACTAATCGACCAGATTGATGCTTTAACACGAGCTTTAAATGCTTTTCGCCTACTATGCGCTGCTGTATTACTTCAAAGGTATGCTCAAACACCGGCTCAGGAAATTGCTGCCCCCACGGGCCCGATTGCTTTAATAGCTGAGCAAACTCCATTGTAAAGCAGTCGTTTGGCAGCTCACCGTCGGTAAATACAATACAGCGTTTACTTTCTTCACTCAGTTGCGCGCTAACGGCGGCATCAAACGCTTTTTTAAAGTCGTTAAAGTGTTGCTCGTTAATACTTAAACCAGCAGCCATTGCGTGGCCACCAAATTTATTAATCAAGTGTGGGTCGGCTGTATTAAGCCCTTCGAGTAAATCGCGCATGTGTAGCCCTTCAATAGAGCGGCACGAGCCTTTAATTTCACCGTTTTCGCCACCAGCGAATATAACGGTAGGGCGGTGGTATTTTTCTTTTAAGCGACCAGCCAAAATACCAATAACACCTTGATGCCAATCGTCTTGAAACAAACAAATAGCATCAGGAATGTTATCGTCGCTAAATGCGAGCCTATCAAGCACGGCTTGCGCCTCGGCTTGCATGCCTTGTTCTATTTCGCGCCTTGCAAAGTTTAAGCTATCGAGTTCGCCCGCTATACTACGCGCTTGGTTTATGTCGGTGCTAAGCAAGCACGCTATACCCAAACTCATGTCGTCCAATCGCCCTGCTGCATTCAAACGCGGCGCAAGCGAAAAACCAAAATCACTGGCACTTAAACGGGCAGCATTACGATTTGCCACTTCAATAAGCGCGGTAATACCAGGGCGTGTTTTACCACTGCGAATACGTGCTAAACCTTGATGCACTAACGTACGGTTGTTCGCATCAAGTGCGACCACGTCAGCAACCGTACCAAGCGCTACAATGTCGAGTAAGTTAGCTAAATTAGGCGGCGGTTGCTGCTCAAAATAACCTAAGTCTCGCATTACGCTTCTCAGTGCTATTAATAAGTAAAAAGCAACGCCAACGCCAGCAATGGATTTAGACGGAAAATCACATTCATGCCTGTTTGGGTTTACTATTGCATCGGCATTTGGCAGCTGCTCACCTTGTAAGTGGTGATCTGTTACCAGCACTTTTATGCCAACCGCTTTTAAAATATCAATACCGGCAATACACGATATGCCGTTATCTACGGTGATCACTAAATCAGGTTTTATTTGTACTATTTGCTCTGCAAGCGCGGGACTTAAACCATAACCTAAGCTAAACCTGTCAGGAATTAAGTAATCTAAATGCTTAAAGCCAAACATCTCAAGGCCTTGCATTAAAGTTGCAGTACTTGTTGCGCCATCGGCATCAAAATCGCCAACTATTAATATTTGGCTTTGCGCTTTTAATGCTTTAATTAATAAGTCGCTGGCTTTGTCGATGTCTTTAAACAATTTAAAGTCGTGGAGCGTCGCTACGCTGTTATTTAGCTCTTCGGCATTGAATACATTGCGGTTAGCATAAATTTGTTTAATTACAGGGTGTAAATTACTCGGCAGATGCGAGTCGTCAACGTTTTCACGCGCAATGATTAGTTTTTTCATGCAGAGTTTTAACTTATTGAGTCGTATTAAAAAGACAAAAAAAGGCCATTAAGGCCTTTTTAATAATAACTAAGCGTTTAATTACGACGCTTTGTTAGCTTCTAATGCTGCTTTTAATGCTGCTGCTGGCTGGTAACCAGGGATCATCGTACCATCTTCTAAAATAATAGCGGGTGTGCCGCTAATACCAAAGCTTTGACCTAATTGGTAATGCTCTGCAACCGGTGCGCTACAGCCTGCAACTACTTTAGTGCTTGTGCCCGATTTAGCTTCTGTTAGTGCTTCTTGCTGATCGCGTGCACACCATACGTTCATTAAATCTGCGTAACCTGAACCCTGTAAGCCACCACGTGGAAACGCAAGGTACTTAACGGTAATACCCGCATCAAGTAAATCGTCTAACTCGCGGTGTAATTTACGACAGTAACCACAGCTAATGTCGGTAAATACAGTAATGCTGTGTTTTTCGTTTGGCGCTTTGTACACAATCATCGATTCTTCGTATTCTTTAAGACCTTCAACACGCACGCCATTTAATGCTTGCTCTGTTAGGTTATTACGATTATTTAAATCAATTAACGTACCTTGCATTAAATATTGACCGTCTGGACTTGCGTAAAGCACGCCCTTATTAGTGATTAATTCTTTTAAACCCGTTACTGGACTTGGATTAATTTGCTTTACAGTTACACCAAGCTCGGCAAATTTAGTAATAATAGGATCATTAGCATCTGGTGTTACAGCAACGCCATTTGCAAATGCACTAATACTTGTGCACAACATGGCACCTGCTAACATTAATTTTTTCATAACTTCTCTCTATCCTAAAAATACTTAATATATTGACCGGCTTAATGATATTTACTTTCAAACTTACGCACGCGGATGATGCTCTGCGTGTACCGACTTTAACCGTTCATTGGCAACATGGGTATAAATTTGCGTCGTTGATAAATCGCTATGGCCCAACATCATTTGTACCACACGTAAATCTGCCCCATGATTTAATAAGTGCGTAGCAAAAGCATGGCGCATAGTATGGGGCGATAATGGAGACTCTACTGCTGCCAAAATAGCATAGTGTTTAATTCTATGCCAAAAGGTTTGTCGCGTCATGCCTACTCCGCGTTTAGATGGGAACACAAAATCGGTGGCATGTTTTATCATTTGCGCACGCCCACCTTTTAAAAATTGCTCAAGCCAATACATAGCCTCTTCGCCCAGTGGAACTAAGCGCTCTTTATTACCTTTACCTTTTACAAACACCACTGCTTGGCGCAAATTAATTTGTTCCATGCGCAGTCCAACAAGCTCACTTACACGCAAACCCGTTGCATAAAGTAGCTCTAGCATGGCTTTATCGCGCAGTCCCATCGCTTCTTCGGTATTAGGCGCATTTAATAATGCCTCAACTTCGGCCTCTGAGAGTGTTTTAGGTAACGACTGCCCTGCTTTTGGCTGAGAAATATTTAGCATGGGGGTGTCGCTAATTAGTTTTTCGCGCACAAAGTACTGATAAAAACGCTTTAACGCACTAATGCTACGTGCCGTACTGCGTGGTTTTAAGCCTAAATCGACTCGGTACGCTAAGTAACTTTCAACATCAAGCCCTGTTACCGTCATTAAATTTTCGCCCTTTAAAAATAGGCAAAACTTATCTAAATCACTGCGATAAGCACTTAATGTGTTTTCGCTTACGCCTTGTTCTAAGTACAGGCTATCTAAAAAGGTTTCTAGGTAGTCGCTATTACTGCTCATACTGCTGTTATTTTCAAAAGAATCGTCAGATAGCGTTGTCACATTATGCTCTCATGCTTTGCTAAGGTATCAATTAAAAATACCTTACGGTAAACTTGAGCCTATCATATCAGGCAATTACACAGTGATAAATACGATGCAAATTGGTTTATTTTTTGGTTCTACTACGTGCTACACCGAAATGGCAGCAGAAAAGATTCGCGACATTATTGGTGCCGATATAGTTACCCTGCACAATATTAAAGACGAGCCACTAAAAAATGCAGAGCAGTATGACTTTATCATCTTTGGTATTTCAACATGGGATTTTGGTGAAATACAAGAAGACTGGGAGTCAAAGTGGGACGACATAGCCGACGTAAACCTAAATGGTAAAACCATTGCTTTATTTGGCATGGGCGATCAACAAGGTTACGGGCAGTGGTTTCAAGATGCGCTAGGCATGCTACACGACGAAATAAATACGCAAACATTTACTCAACTTGGTTTTTGGCCAAACGACAGTAGTTACGAGTTTGAAGCTTCAAAAGCATTAACGCCTGATGGTAAACAGTTTGTAGGACTCGCGCTCGACGAAGACAGTCAATACGAGCTAAGCGACGACCGCATTGCAACATGGGTTGAACAGGTAATGACTGAATACGGCGAAACGCTTTAATTAATAAGCTAATAAATAAAAAGCAAAAAGCCCGCAACTAGTTTAGTTGCGGGCTTTTGATTAGTAATATGAGTAATTTATTGAAACGTCATCACATTGGTCGTTTGTGGGTAATATCCATCAGCCATAACAATGTACGGTAGTAAATTACTTAACCATTTTTGCTGCACGCTTTCGCTATAGTTTAAGTAAAGCTTACCTTCGTGAATATAAAATGCTTCTGGGTCTATACCTACAGCGTTACCTTCATCAGCCATTGCATAAGCACACCAACCACCGTATTGCGGTGCATAACGTTTTGGGTTTTCTGCAAATGTCGTTTTGTTTTCTTCACTCGAAAAGTGCCAGTTGGCACCTAAATAACTAAACGTGTATTTGTCGCTGCCTTTAACGGCTTTATTTTGCGTAAAATAAGCAACGCTGTCGTACCCTTTAATAGCCGTGTTATTAAACCAACCCGTATTTACAGCATCATCCTTTGCATTTGCCCCACCGCTTATTAACAGTGCGCTAAGCATTATTAAAGCAACTATGTACTTAATCATCTTTTTTCCTTTATTATTTACTCAAAATTGAATGCCAATTAAATATAGCTGGCTTAGTGAGTAAGAAAGGCAAAGCGCAAAAATGATTTCAGTTAATACTTAATTATTTAACGTTTAGTAAATAAATAAACAGTAAAACTTACTCTACTTTTAACCAATATTGATTACGGTAAAAAAAGCCAATGTAGCCTCGTACTTCGAGCTTTTTACCTTCATCCTGCGGGGTTAGTTGTAAAGTGTAGGTTTTACCATTTGTTGGGTCGAGTATTTCACCGTCTCCCCAAACACCATCATCTTGTGCTTTTACACCCGTGATTATAGTCATTCCTAAAATAGGCTGATCTTTTAACTCATCATCGCATTTACTACATATATCATTTTGTTTTGCAGGGTTAAGAATGGTTTCAACTTTGCCGCTTAATACACCGTTGGTTTGGGTAATACGTACATACGACTTAGCTTGGTTTGTATCCTCATCAATCGTTTTCCAAAGGCCTACAGGCGTAATAGCAGCAAACACACCTTGGCTTGCAAAAATGGTGGCTGCTAACGTGCTAAGTACTGCTAATTTATTTAACTTTTTCATTGTGTTGTCTTTAAAATTAAGTGGCCAATGGTTAAATCATAACAGGTGATTTATAAACACACTATTAAAGCGCCGTACCTAAAATCAAAAAAACCTAAACTAATAATCATTAGTTTAGGTTTTCATATGAGCTTTTTTGTTTACTTTTAAAAACTACGAATTACTACACTTGAATTATTAAACTCAAATTTATTAACTTTTCCGCATTGCGCCATATGATTAGTACTTGTATAAGGTGTATTGTTTTGAGCAATAGCAGTCTCCCATCCTTGGCCATTTTTAATGAATGCTTTTAGTTCAAACCATCCATTAACCGCTTTACTGCAATCCATATCCACATCAAGCATCCAATAGTGTTCGCCCCATATATTTAATGGTGTTACACCAAAACCATCTGTGTTTACAGTTTTTTCAGCGCCCCAACCTGCAGGCCAAACGTTCGTTGTCCAGTCGGTAGCAGAACCTTCTGCTTCGCTACTTTGCCCATTTTCTATACCATACCAATCAAGGTAGTTATCATTTGCTTTCCAAGGGCCTGTTGTGACATTTTTTAAATTGTTATGACGAATAGGCATTGCACACTTAAAATTACTTGTTTGGCAATTTCGACCAAGGTTTGCGTTTGCATAAGCGTGGTCAATTCCACCGCGCAAAAACATATCTTGTCCGCTTTGTGTTTGTGCATTAATAAAAATAACCGTTCGCTGCCAGTCACCTTCAGTGCTTGGGACTGAACTTGTATTTAACTTGGCATTTTTATGAATTGCCATCGCATCCCAAGCGCCAATATTAAGATTAATAGTACCGTCGGAATTAACCGTTATAACCTCACCACTACAACTTTTAGCATAAGCTGACAACTCGCCTTTTAACACATTACAGTATTGCCCTGGCGCCATATCGGTTTGCACAGTTGCACTAAGTGTTGAGTCTTCTTTATTAATAGCCATATGACCCGAGCTACCTCGGCCAAATGAAATTTGATTATTTGTGTTATCCCACCAGTTTGTTACTGCCCAATTGTCGGCGGTGTTATTTCTAAAATCGACCCCGCCTGCAATATATGACCAGCGATGCTCACACTTCCAATTACTCGCAAAACACTCTAAGTTACCATTATTATGTACCGGTACATTTGGCCCACCAGCATCTGTATCACCATGAAAATCATAACTCGACATTACTTTTGGATAACCGTACGGATAAGCCAACATAAAGACATTGGCTAAGTCATATAAGCGGCCATCCTCAAAGGTAATTACATTACCAGCGCCGCCGTGCCCGCGCTGATTGTCGTGATTATCTACAAATACTACCGCAGAAGAGCTTGGCATGAAGCCCCACCCTTCGCCAAAATTACTCAGCCATGCAAGCGAGCCGTTTCTAAAGGTGTTACCAAGCTCAGTGCTATATTTAAATTCAGTTACTAAACCTGTGCTTAAATATTCAGAGGCACCAACAGCCTCCCCACCTTGATCAATCACTTCTTGAAAAACCACTGGCGAGCCATTTACTTTGGCCATTAAACTTTGGATATCGCTTGCTGCAACATGTTTAGAAGCATCAAACCGAAAGCCTTTTACGCCAATAGCTTGCAAGTCGTTAATATATGCTGCAATGGTATTTTGCACATAGTTTGAAGCGGTATCTAAATCGGCAAGTCCAACGAGTTCACAATTTTGTACTCGGTAGCGATCGTTGCCATAGTCAGAACTACTAATGGTACAACTTTCATGAAAATCTTGTGGGCTATAAATAGGAAAGCTTTTATTACCAAAGCTATTTCCCGCTGTGCCTGTGCCACTTCCTGCTGCCATATGGTTAATAAGCGTATCAACGTAAATATCGACCCCAGCTGCACTACAGCGATTTACCATATCGATAAACTGTGCACGGTTTCCGCCACGACTTTGCAGTTCATAACTTACTGGCTGATAACGTGTCCACCATTGGCTTCCTGTAATGTGCTCATTAGGCGGCGAGACCTGTACTGCAGCGTAGCCTTTTGGTCCTAGGTATTGCTCACATTCTTGCGCTACATCTTGCCAATTCCATTCAAACAAATGCACAAATGTGGTGGGCGTAGCTGTGGCAATACTAGGTAAGAGCAACCCTAGGCTTAAACCTGCGGTGGTGATTATTTTATTGAGTTTCATAGTGTGTGATCCAACTGTTGAGCGAGCAAAACAACTACTCGATGTTATTTACAAGTGGTTAACACTAGATTGAGAATTGATTAAATAAAAACTGAATACGTATGCATAATAGGTAAATTATCCTTTATTACTAGATAACCTAAATAACTTGGCAATTTACATTTTTAAATAAAATGCTTTGCACAGAGCTATATAATCAGCGGTGTAGGTATTATCTAAGTTTCTAATACACAGGATTGATGATTCTATATCGCTTTTTACGTAGCTAAATGTCATTAAACTGCGGCTAATATCTTTGTTGGGCGTGGCTTTTACTTGGCAATGAGCATTTAAATAAAGCCCATTTTGAGTAGCAAGCTCTATAAATAATGCGCCTTCAACGCTTGGGAGTATTAAGCTAAAGCGAGCGCGGCTATGGCTTAAGCGTTTAAACGCATTAATTAACTCTTCAAAACTTAATCCGTCTGTATGGCGTGCGGCATTACGCGCAGCATTATCGCCTTTTAAACTGTGATTAAAATACGGTGGATTAGAGATAACCACGTCAAATTTAACTTCACTACTAAAGCGTTGAATAGTTTGGTGCGTAATACTTATAGTTGGCCACGGACTATTAGCTACATTTTTTAATGCTTGGGTATAGGCGCTTTCGTCAATTTCTACCGCAGTTATATCAAGCTCATTACTGCGCTGCTTACACATTAGTGCTAGTAAGCCGGTGCCGGTGCCTATATCAAGTAATGACTTTGCGCCGCTTAAATTAGCCCATGCACCAAGCAAAATGCCATCGGTAGAAACTTTCATTGCACAGTGGTCGTGTTCAACTTTAAATTGTTTAAATACAAAACCAGACATTTTTTCACCTTTTCATTCACCAAGCGCAGCATAGCGCGTATAATCAGGGTAATTGTCCCTTATTTTAGACACTCTATGCAATTTTCTGAATTTGATCTTGATAACAAGCTACTCGATGCCATTAATAAAATGGGCTACGAGACGCCAACCAGCATTCAACAACAAGCTATTCCTGAAGCACTACAGGGGCGCGACATTTTAGCATCTGCGCCTACTGGTACAGGTAAAACAGCGGCATTTTTAATTCCGGCTATTCAGTACTTACTGGATTTCCCACGTCGTGACCCTGGTTTTGCGCGCGTACTCGTTATGACCCCAACTCGTGAGTTGGCTTATCAAATTCATGAACAATGTGAACTGCTAGCTAAGCGCACACACCTAAAAATTGGTGTAGTAACAGGCGGTATTAACTACGGCACGCATAAAGAAATTTTTGAAAAAAATAACGATATTTTAATCGCCACACCAGGTCGATTAATGGAATACCTAGAAACCGAAAACTTTCATGCTGAACATGTAGAAATGCTTATTATTGATGAAGCAGATCGCATGTTAGATATGGGTTTTAAAAAAGAAATGAGCCGTATTTGTGACGAAGCTAAAAATCGTCGCCAATGTTTTTTATTCTCAGCAACACTTGAAGGTGACAGCGTAGAAAGGTTTGCTGAAAAAACATTAAACGACCCAGCTCTATTAGAAGCCGAATCGTCACGTAAAGAAAAAGCAAAAATTCACCAATGGGTACATTTAGCCGACGATTATCATCACAAACTTGAATTATTAGTTAATACGCTAAAAAATCCTGACGTAACTAAAGCGATTGTGTTTGTTAAAACTCGCGAACGCTTAGAAACATTGATTGGCGAACTTACAACTAATGATGTAAAAGCAGCGTGGTTACGCGGCGAAATGCCACAAGACAAACGTATGAAAGCCATGGAAAACTTCCACAGTGGCAAAACAAGCATATTAGTTGCTACCGACGTAGCTGCACGTGGTATTGACGTATCTGATATCAGCCACGTTATTAACTTTGATATGCCGCGTACTGCCGACGTATATGTACACCGTATTGGTCGTACTGGCCGTGCTGGTAAAAAAGGGATAGCAATATCGCTAGTTGAAGCACACGATATTGGTATTTTATATAAAGTAGAGCGCTACGTTGAACAAAAATTAAAACGCCGTGTAATTAGAGGTGTCGAGCCACAACATAAAGAAGCTAAGCCACCAGCTAAAAAGCGTAAAGATCCAGTAAAAATGAAAGCCAAGAAAAAGGCTAAGGTTAAAAAGAAAAAGTAACCTAAAACATTTTTATACTAAGCCGACTTTTGTCGGCTTTTTAATGCAAGCCTTGGAGGCTCTGCTGTTTGTACCTGTTACATATGTAACCCAAGCATGTAACTCATACTCATTTAAATGTAATTTTTGCCTACCTGAATTCCCAATTAATAAAATTCCCTTATATTTCATAGTGTTAATATTGGCACCGAAATTGTAACTACAAAGATAACCTAGCCGATGGAATTTCCATATTGTGGCTGCACTATTCACCGTAATGTAAGGATTAAGTTATGAACCGCTTCAAGTTAACTATCGCTTTAGTATCATTTTGTTGTTTATTTTTATTAGCTTGCGCTACAAAGGTAAGTGCAGCAACCAACATGGCCGTAGTAAGCAGTGTAGCCACTCAACCTAACTTACAACAAGCTATCACCAACACCCTACGAACTAATCCTAACCTAGCGTTAAGTGATATTCGTGTGCAGGTAAAAAATGGTGAAGTAGATTTATACGGTGAAGCACAAACTGGTTTTCAGCGCGCACTAGCTCAAAAGTTTTTAGAAAATATGGATGGCGTAAAAATCATTCGTAATAAAATTAGCGTTATTTAACATATTAGAATAAAACATAAATATGTTGGAAGTTTGTAATTTACGAGCTCATCGGTTGCAAAATGTCTCACCAACTCTAATATTCATTTATGCGCGTGCACTATTTGGCACGCGCTTATTTACGTCTTTTATTGTACGTCCCTGTAACATCCTACCGTAGTTATATCTGTATGATTAGCGTCATTAAATCAAAGATTTCTAAATTAATAGAGTAAGTTAAAGACTAAACTTTTGGGCCTCATCATTTAAACCGTTTGCCATCCTAGACAATTCGCTACTTGACTGTGCGATATCTCTAACTGCCTGCTCGGTCTCTGATATACCCATATTTATGACACCTATATTTCGTGATATTTCATCGATGGTGGTTGCCTGCTGCTCAGAGGCGGTTGCAATTTGAACAACCATATCAAAAATTTCATCTACTGCTTTGCCTACATTACTATTGATTAAGTTTGCTTTCTTAGCTATTTCCTGAACTTGAGTTGTTTGTCCTACATTGTCTGTCATTGCTTGAACAGCTGCGTTACTGGCACTCACAACAGCTTCAATTATCACTTCAACCTCCATTGTAGACTCTTGCGTAGACTTAGCTAAGCTTCGTACTTCATCAGCAACAACAGCAAAACCACGCCCTTGTTCACCAGCTCTAGCTGCTTCAATTGCTGCGTTCAAAGCAAGTAAATTAGTCTGATCAGCTATCTTTTTAATAACGCCTAATACATTCACTATTTTTTCTGAATTATGCTTCAACTCCGTCACTTCATGTGCTGATTTTTTTGTAGCTTCTCCAAGAGAAACAAGTGCGTTGTAAGTACTATCATTATTTTCAGAGCCTTCTCGAGCCATTCTTTGAATATTTTCACATAATAATGATGCACTAGCAGTTGTACTCGCTATCTCTTTTACTGTTTCAGTCATTTCGGTAGTGGCGGCTGCAACTTGTATAGTTTGTGCTTGCTGCTCGGTAACTGCTAAGCTAGTTTGCTCAGTAACTGAGGCAAGCTCTGTTGCTGTACTGCCTTGCTGAACTGCAACGTTAGATAATTCACCAATCATTTTTCTGAGATTTTCTAACATGGTATGCAATGCAACTTGTAGCATGCCTACCTCATCGTGTGAATTAACTTCGATATTACTGCTAAGATCTCCTGCCGCCACTTTTTTAGCAAAATTGGAAGCTACAATTATTGGAGTCGCTATTTTTCGAGAAAAGAAAACACCAATAAATACAACAACAATTGCAGCTACTATTATAGAAATCACACTAAAAAGCACAGTCTGATGGACTGGTGAAAATGCTTCTGATTCGTCAATTTCACTTAATATAATCCAGCTAAAATCTCCAATCTTTATACTATCGAAGGCAGAAAGTACGTTATTTCCATTATAATCTTTTATTATTTTAGTACCATGTTGAGCATTTAAAGCTAAATTTACAGCCTCTGTATCAGCACCATTATTTGTTACAGTTCCTGCAAAACTTGCTTTGAGTGAATGTCCTTCTGGGTCAAGATATGAATCAGAACGCATTAGCTTATCTTCTCCAACTAGGTAACTCTCACCAGTTTCTCCCATCCCTTCGCGAACACCCATTATTTGATTAGTCCCTTCACTTGAAAGCTGCAAAGCAACTATTGTATCGCTACCATCAACAGGTATAGCAATAAACGCAGCGGGTTCTCCATTACTTGGTGCATACGGTTTGTAATCAGCAATACTAAAACTTTTAGATTGTTTAACCTCTTTAATTAAATCTCCTAAATTTGAACTCGCATATTTCCCTTTTAATATGTTTGTTTGATAATCAGATTCTCTAGCTTGAGTGTAATAAATAAGCCCATTGTTATTAATTAAAAACACATCGTAATAGTCATACTTCTGTATATATTCTGTAAAAAAGCGATCATAGTTGTCTTCCTCAAGCTGCGGAACAATTAAAGCCAAAAGCTCAATATCTGCCCTTTTTTGATTAAAATAATTTTCGATCTGAGTTTTTTTTATTTGATTAATCGCCTCAAGCGACTGAGATATATTGTATTCGACGCGTGATTTTGATTGTAATGTAGAAATTGTAGTAATTATGAGGGCAGGTATTATCCCTACGAGTAGGAAAATTAATGTTAGCTTAGTTTTTAAACTCCAGTGACTCGTTTGAAAAGCTGAACTTTCTTTCTTGCTTGGCATTTGTATTTACTAAATAAAGAGCAGTTAAGTTAAATCTAGCCTACCAAAAGCTAAAAATGAATTTATTTATTCAAAAAAACCGAATTTACAGAGGGAAACAAACAAAATAGGAACATAAAACCACTAAAATGCATTTATTATCCAAACATCTCGTTGTTTATGTATTTATAATGGTTACAAGTTTATTTATTGCGCTCTTATGGGAAAATGATAATTTATACTTATATTAAGGGACTTAACTTTAAAATTAGAAATATCCTTTATTTTATAAAATGTCTAAAAAGCGCGTTTTACTCTGTAAAAACGCGCTGTTGGTAAGTAACTATTTCCCAATGCTTTTGCCTAGTGAGTTTTAACTAAATTACTCACTTTGGTCAGAGTCAGTACCGTCTTTATTTGATGATTGCTGGCTTATTTTATCGCTTATCATGGCATCGAGTTTTTCGCCGCCTTTAATACCAAAATCTAAAGTACGAATTGGGAATGGAATACTAATATCAGCTTCATCAAGTGCCTGCTTAACGGCAACAACACCTTTGTGGCGTACCGTCATAAAGTCAGGCTCGCCTGGGTATTTAATCCAAAACCATACCAGTAAGTTAATGCTGCTGTCACCAAAACCTTCGGCGTATACTGCGGTTTCGTCTTTACGTATTACGAAATCAAATTCATTTATTTTATCGACGATGACGTCTTTTGCTTTTTCTATGTCGTCGCCGTACGAAATACCTACGGGTACCTCTATGCGCCTAACACCTAAAGTGGTGTAGTTTTTTAGTACGTTTCTAAATAATACTTTGTTTGGTACCAGTATTAACTGCCCGTAAAAGCTCTCTATTAGCGTGTTACGTAGGTTTATAGAATGTATTGAACCAAACACATCATCGGTTTCTATTACGTCACCTGTTTTAAATGGCTTACGTACACCCATTGCTATACCAGCAATTAGGTTTTCGGTCATGTCTTGAAACGCAAAACCAATGGCTAAACCCACAATACCTGCACCAGCAAGTAGCGAAGTAACAGTACCTTTTAGCCCAACAAAATCAAGCGCTATAAATAAACCTATGCACAACACAATAACTTTAAAAATTGACGCCATTAAGTCGGCAATTTGTGTTGAGTCGAGTGAGCGGCGTAATACGTTTTTCATCAGCTTGCCAGCAAAGCGCGCCAATATTGAAAACACAATTGCGATCAGTATCGCAACTATAAAATTAGGGATATGGCTTATTACAACATCAAACCACCCTCCGAGCTTTTCTTCTATTAGTTTTTCGGCTTCGTCAATTGACGGAATGCTGATCATTTTATTTGCACCTATTTAATTAGTGTTCTCATTAATATTAGATGAGATTGCAAATATAACGCCAACATCAAAAAAGCCATGCAATGCATGGCTTTTAAATTTTTTATTTAAGCTTATAAACCTAATTTTGTTCGTCGCGCATAAATACCGGCTCAAGCTCTTTAACTGTTGCCTCTGGGCTAAAGTAATAACCTGCTACCGTAAACTCTTTAAGTTGGCTTAACTGCGTTACTTTATTTTCGATAATGTAGCGCGCCATCATGCCGCGTGCTTTTTTAGCGTAAAAGCTAATTACTTTGTATTGACCGTTTTTACAGTCTTTAAAGTGTGGGGTAATAATTTGTGCATTTAATGCTTTCTTATCTACCGCTTTAAAGTATTCGTTTGAAGCAAGGTTAACTAAATATTGTGCGTCTTGCGCTTTTAATACGTCGTTTAGTTTATTCGCTATTACGCTGCCCCAAAACTCGTATAAGTTTTTGCCACGTGAATTTTCGAGCTTGGTGCCCATTTCAAGACGGTAAGCTTGCATTAAATCAAGTGGTTTTAATAAGCCGTATAAACCCGAAAGGATACGTAAATGGTTTTGTGCGTAATCAAGCTCACTAGTTTTAAGTGTACTTGCATCTAAACCGCCATATACATCACCATTAAAGGCAAGAGCGGCTTGTTTAGCATTGCTTTGTGTAAACGGCTGCGCCCACTCACTAAAGCGTGCTGCGTTAAGCCCAGATAGCTTGTCGCTAATTTTCATTAAACTGCCAATTTGCGCTGGTGTTAGTTCACGGCATACTTTCATGAGCTCTTCGCTGTGCTCTAGTAATTCAGGCTGAGTGAACTTGTCTGTTGCGGGTGGCGTTTCGTAATCAAGATTTTTTGCAGGTGAAATAACAGTGATCATAGTTAGCTATTGACTTGTAATTTATTTAGTGTCAATTTCAACATTAAATGAAACGAAAAGCACGTTTTGTTTAAATAAATCCTCTCTTAATAACCCATGCATTGCCGTTTTTTTATTGATCAGGACATAAGACCTATCAAGCATTGTCACACTGTTGCAGTATGGATTAGATATATTAAGAGTGATTAGATTTTTCTTTTAACTTGCTTGGAATGAGGAAAGCAAATGACTTCAGCTCTACAAAGGCTAAAACAACATTCATCTATCGTAGCCGACACTGGTGATATTGAAGCTATTAAAAAGCATCAACCAGAAGATGCAACTACAAACCCGTCGCTTTTATTAAAAGCGAGCGAGATTGAAGCATATAAGCCTTACCTAGATAAAGCTTGGAGCTACGCAAAAGAAACCGAGCAAGAGCCTGCTAAACAACTTGAACTAGCATGTGATTACTTTGCCGTATTACTAGGTAAAGAAATTAGCGCTATTGTACCTGGTTATATTTCTACTGAAGTAGATGCACGCCTTTCGTTTAATACGCAAGCTACGATTGATAAAGCACATACCCTACTTAGCCTTTACGAAAAAGAAGGTGTAAGCAAAGACAAAATTTTAATTAAAGTAGCGTCTACATGGGAAGGTATTAAAGCCGCTGAGCAGCTAGAAAAAGAAGGGACTAAATGTAACCTTACTTTATTATTTAGCGATGCCCAAGCCCGTGCTTGTGCCGATGCAAACGTATTTCTAATTTCGCCATTTGTTGGCCGTATTTTAGATTGGCACGTTGCTAACGGTATGGAAAAACCAACCGATCCGCTACAAGATCCAGGTGTTCAGTCTGTACGCAGCATTTTTGAATTTTACAAACGTCATGACTACAAAACAGTTGTGATGGGTGCAAGTTTCCGTAACACAGGCGAAATTATTGCACTTACAGGTTGCGACAAGCTAACTATTAGCCCTAATCTTTTAGAAGATTTAGGTAACCTTGAAGGCGCACAAGAATATTTGCTTGAAAGCGATGTTCCACAAGAGCCAAAACCAGAGCCATTAACAGAAGCACAGTTCCGTTGGTTACATAACCAAGATGCTATGGCTACTGAAAAACTAGCTGAAGGTATTCGCTCTTTTGCTGATGCACAAGAACAACTAGAGGCGCGCTTTAAAGCAATGTAATTTGCTATAATCGTGTTTTAAAAACGTCGCAATAGCGGCGTTTTTTTATGCCTAAAATACGCTACCTCTCTATATAATCTTCATATCGACTTCATATAATCTTCGCATAATCTTCGCATAATCTTCGTATAAACCTTCATCAATTAATCACACTTATGTAACATAACTGTCACTTTTTTATTCTATTTTAACTAGGCCTGTGGTATAGGTATTCTTGAGGTCAATAAAATCAATAGGAGAAGTTCATGGATAGCCTAAACGATATATTAGAGATATTAGAAGGACCAGATACAACAAGGAAAACCTCTCAGAAAAATAAAAAAAGAAAATGGCGTGAAATAGAAGCAATAAAAGACAAACAGCGCCTACGTAAAGAACTACAAGAACTAGACTACTTTACAGACAGTATTGCGATTGAAGAGCTCGACTTTTAATTCAATACGCCCCAACTAAACAAAAAGGCTTCCGATATATGGAAGCCTTTTTTAATGCGCTGAAAATAGCTGCATGAGATAAATTTATATTCAGAGCCCAGGTTATTTACACCTGCCAGTTAATCGGTTTTTCACCTTGGGCTTGTAATAGCTCATTCGTTTTTGAAAAATGCTGACAGCCAAAAAAGCCTCTATGCGCCGAAAGCGGTGATGGGTGCGGCCCTTTTAAAACATGATGGCGAGCGCTATCTATGCCTTTACCTTTTTTTTGTGCATGTGCACCCCATAAAATAAATACCACACCTTCGCAGTGTTTATTAATATGCGCTATTACATTATCGGTAAATTGCTCCCATCCTAAATGCTTATGAGAATGCGCTTGCCCTTGCTCAACGGTCAATACTGTATTGAGTAAAAACACGCCCTGATCTGCCCAGCTTTGCAGGTACCCGTGTTCAGGAACAGCAAAACCGCTGATATCGGTAGCTAACTCTTTGTACATATTTTTAAGCGACGGCGGCAGCTTTTTTACATCAGGCAATACCGAAAAACACAAGCCATGCGCTTGCCCTTCTCCGTGGTATGGGTCTTGTCCTAAAATTACAACGCGGATGTCATTTAGTGCTGTGGCATCAAAAGCACTAAATACTTGAGGTTCAGGCGGATAAACAGCAACACCTTCATTGCGGCGATTAGCCACATACTCTAACGTTTGCTGCATGTAAGGTTGCTGTAATTCACTTTCTAAAAATGTAGCCCAATCGCTCATTGTGTACTCTTAATCTGTTTACGTGATGCGTCTATTTTATCACACATATCCGCGAGTCCATCTAGCATGCGCGGAGTAAAACGATGTAATAAATCGGCATTTACGCTAATAAATTGATCGTTTTTAACTGCAGGCACTTCTGGCCACTTTTGCCAATTAACAACCGGCTGTGGCGTTTTTGATTTTTCATCAGGGATAATAATAACTTGTGGCTTAGTAACAATGACATTTTCGATACTAATTTGTGGGTAATCTGTAACGCTCTGTGCAAATACATTACTTACATGGCATGTTTCAATCAGTTGGCTTATCCATGTATTTTTACTTACTGTCATCATGGGCTCAGCCCATAACTGATAAAACCCGGTAATATTTTTTTTATCTTGCTGGCTTTTAACAATACCATTTAGCTTATGTTTAAATGCGCTTGCCGCTTGCTGGCTTTGCTTAATGTTCCCTGTAAATTCACCAAAAGTAAGTAACTCGTCGGCTACACCAGCGATTGTGGTGGGATCACTCAAATATACTTTTATGCCAAGGCGCTCTATTTGGGCTAAATCTTCGCTTTGATTTCCGCTTTTCCACGCAATTACTAAGTCGGGTTTAAGCGCCAATACTTTTTCAAGCGAGATGCCGTAATAACCCCCTATGCGCTCAATACTTTGGGCTTCACTTGGGTAGTCGGCGTAATCAACCGTGCCCACAATATTATCGCCCGCTCCTATGGCAAATAGGTTTTCGACTATATGTGGTGCAAGCGCGATTATTCGCAGTTTTTTAGAATCATTAACCTGCTCTGTAAATGCACTGCCCGATACACTAAAAAGCAGCAGCCCAATAAAAAGCGCTTTAAACATTAGTAATCAAACCCTTCAAGCGCTTTTATACCTGAGTCGAATGCATGTTTTACATTACGCACTTCGCTTACTGTGTCGGCAAGGTCTGTTAAAGTACGGTGCGCTGCACGTCCTGTAATAATAACTGACTGCATTGGTGGGCGGTTATTAAGCGCCGTTACTACTTCATCTAAATCAACGTAGCCGTAGGTCACCATATACGTAAGCTCATCAAGTAATACTAAACCAATACTGCTATCAGCAAGCATGCGTTTTGACTCTTGCCATGTTGCTTGGGCGGCTGCAGTATCGGCTTCTTTATTTTGCGTATCCCAGGTAAAACCGGTGTTCATTACAACAAACTCAACACCTGCACCTTGTAATAAATTACGCTCGCCACATTCCCACGTACCTTTAATATATTGGCAGACGGCTGCTTTTTTACCATGCCCTACGCAACGTGCTACAACGCCAAAGCCCGAAGTTGATTTACCTTTACCGTTACCGGTGATTACCTGAAAAATACCTTTTACATCTTGTGCTGCAGCAACGCGCGCATCCACTTGTTCTTTTACTTTTTGCTGACGTTGCTTGTGCTTATCGTTGTTTTGTTCAGTCATTATTGTGCCCTTCATAAATCGAGATAATTTGCTGTATGTTTAAATGCGTTTCGCACATAGTTGCTAATCGTTCTAACTGCTGCTCGCGGTGAGCGGCAATACTAATTGGGTTAATTGAGGCGCTTGGTTTTACCCATTTTAAAATTTGCGATGTAGCATCGGCTTCATCAAACAAACCATGTAAATAGGTGCCCGCAATGGCGTTATCATCGCTAATAAAGCCATCAAACGTAAAACCATGTGGGTGGTTTTCATCAAAGGTTAAAAATGGCTTATCAAGCGCTGCACCTTGGCTAATCCCTGCATGTATTTCGTAACCACTACAGGGTGTTGATTGGTTATTTAAAAGCAGTGTAGCGGTTATTTTAGTTAATACTTTTTGTGCTGTCAGCGTGGTTTCAAAGTCGCATAGAGCAAGCCCATTCACTTGCTTTAATGACGACTCAATACCATCGGGATCGTTGATTGTATTGCCCAGCATTTGCATGCCGCCACAAATGCCAAGTACTTTGCCACCATAGCGTAAGTGGCGCTTAATTTGAGTGTCCCAGCCTTCATTTTTCAAAAAATTTAAATCGCCCAGCACATTTTTACTGCCTGGGAGAATTATCAGATCAACGTCTGGGATCGTTTGGGTATGGCGCACATAATTTATATTAATGTTTGGGTGCAAACGCAGTGCATCAAAATCGGTGTGGTTACTAATGTGGGGAACAAGTAGCACTGCAATATTAATTGTGGCGTTGGTTACGTTATTATCAATTGCAACAGCGTCTTCAGCATCAAGCGCGAGGTCGTGCAAATAAGGTAATACGCCAAGCACGGGTTTGTTTGTGTATTCTTCAAGCCAATCTAGCCCGCCTTGCAGCAAACCTACATCGCCTCTAAAGCGGTTTATAACAAAGCCTTTTACACGCGCCTGTTCTGACTCGCTTAACAACGCAAGCGTACCTACCAAATGTGCAAACACACCACCTTTATCAATATCGGCAATAATAATGACAGGACAATCTACCTCTTCGGCGTAACCCATATTGGCAATATCGTTTTCACGCAGGTTTATTTCAGCAGGGCTACCTGCCCCTTCAACAAGGAGTAAATCAAAGCATTTAGCTAAGCGGTTATGTGAGGTTATTACTGCATCCATCGCCACTTTTTTATAGTCGTGATATTTACCCGCTTCCATATTACTAATGGCTTTTCCGTGAATAATCACTTGTGCGCCCGTATCGCTATTAGGTTTAAGTAAAATAGGATTAAAGTCTATTTCGGGCTCTACTTTAGCTGCTATTGCTTGCAAAGCTTGCGCACGACCAATTTCGCCACCATCTTTTGTTACTGCGCTATTAAGTGCCATATTTTGTGGTTTAAAAGGCGCAACCTTTACCCCTCGCTTAGCAAATACCCTGCAAAGGGCTGCAACTAGGGTACTTTTACCTGCGTCGGAAGTAGTGCCTTGCACCATTAAGGTTTTCATGGAATTACACCCTTCGCTTTCTAAAAAACAATAAACTCAAAAAGAACACGCTACCAATAGCAGCGGTTATAACACCTACGGGCAATTCTTGGTTTTTTAGCAATGAGCGCGAAAGTACATCAACCCACACCATAAATGTACCGCCCACTAAGCTGGTTACTAGCAATCCCGCGATGGTGCCTTGGGAGATAAAAAAGCGCACAATGTGCGGTACCATTAATCCTACAAACCCAATACCACCACACATAGCCACCAGCACAGCGGTAATTAATGAGCTCAAAACCAGCATTAGTATTCTAAAGCGCTGGACCCTAACACCTAATGTAATTGCGCTTTCATCGCCAAGTAACATGGCATTGAGCTGCCTTCTATAGCTCAGCATTACAAACGTACACAATGTAATTACCAACAAAGGCAACCAAAGCGTAGCCCACTGCGCACGAGCAAAGCTGCCCAGTGTCCAAAATAAAATAGCGGCTACCGCCTGAGGGTCGCTCCAATAAAGCAACAAGCTGGTAAATGCACTAAATAAAAATGACAGAGCAACACCAGCTAATAACATTGATTCTACCTGTGCACTTTGCTGCCTACCTGCAATGAGTATTAATAAACTCATAGCAAGCAAGCTACCTAATAACGCTGCTGCAGATAGCATAAAGCCTGCGCTAATACCTGCTAGCGCCATAAGTAACACCACGCCAAATGAGGCACCCGACGATATACCAAATAAGTAAGGATCGGCTAAAGGGTTACGCGTTACCGTTTGTAAAATAAGCCCCGCAATTGCTAAACCAGAGCCAGCTAAAAAGGCGAGTAATGTGCGTGGCATTCTTAGCTCGTAAATAATACGCGTATTAAAAGACGCATCATTTGAGAGTAAAAAACTATTAAGTACGTCTTGAAGTGAGGTTTCTGCTGCACCAAAACTAAGTGCTGCAAATAAGCTAAATAAAGCAGCTGCAGCACTTATAAATAGCGCAAGTGAGTGGCGAGTATTAACTGCGCTCATATTATTTGTAACCATAAAAGTAAGTGATATGAGGGATGCTATTTCCCGACTTCGATATTTGCGGGTGATTATTTACTTGGGCGCAGACACCAAAAACCTCGCCTAGCATGCTTTCGGTTAATACCTCACTTGGCGTGCCTGTATGTGTAATTTCACCGTTTTTAATAACCACTAGTTCATCGCACATTGCAGAGGCTAAGTTTAAATCATGAAACGATGCAAATACCGTTACACCCAACGATTTAGCAAGCTCCATAACCTGTATTTGGTATTTAACATCTAAATGGCTAGTTGGCTCATCCATTATTAACAGTTGAGGTTGCTGGACTATGGCGCGGGCTATCAAGGCACGTTGCTTTTCACCGCCTGAGAGCGACTCAAAGCTTTGATCACTATGATCTGCCAACCCTACGGTGTTGATAGCTTGGATGATTTTTTGTTTATCAATGTTAGTTATTGAGCTAAATAGCGATTTATGAGGCGTTAGGCCAAGCGCAATAACATCAAATACGCTTAAGTTAAATTGCGAAGGTGTTTCTTGAAGTACCACAGCGACTTGCTTTGCATAATCTTCACTTTTAAGTTGCCAAATATCGTGGTTATTAAAAGTAACCTGCCCTGATATTGGCCGGTTAAAACGATATAAACAACGCAGCAAACTCGACTTACCCGCCCCATTTGGGCCTATTAAACCCACAAATTTACCTGGCGATATTTGCAAATTAATATTATTTAAAATGCTTTTATTGGCAATCCCCCACGAAACATTTTTAACGTTAAGTAAAGGCGTGTTTAGCGCTGATTTAGTGTGCAACAGTGAGTCCTTGGTAGGCGTGTACTCACTAACAATACAGCTAACAATAACTAGTGCATTAATAAAAATGAGTAAACCCGCTCGTTAAAAAATTATACCAATCTATTTAGATATAGAACCTATTAAGCGATAAATTTAATTCGTTAAATTGTTCAAATATTTATGCTGATTGGTATTGCTCATTTGTATCTGACTTAAAGCTTTGCGCTAATTACAGTTGCGGGAACAGTCGAGGACTCGCACCTCATTCCAAATGAAGCTCTATTATGGGCGGCTAAGTAAATAATTTAAAGCAAAAAAAACCGCACTCAAAAGAGCGCGGTTAAAAAGGGAGTGTTTTAACTAATCGTTAAAACTTGTATTCCATACCTAAGCCTACGTAGTCTTGGTCAACGTTGTTGTCCATATCGAAGCTTGAATAAAAACCAAATACTTTAATATTTTTATTTAATTTGTGATCAAGACCAACTGAAATTGCTGACTTATCGTCGCTGTCGTCAAAGTCCATATCTTGGTATTGCACTTTAAATGTGTTGTTACCCATGCTGTAAGCAGCATTTAGCAAGTAACCATCCGCTTCTGCGCTGCCATCTACTGCTTCTTGTGTTTGGTACATTGCGCCCAATTTAAAGTTTTCAACTTTACCTTGGATTGATGCACGCACTACGTCGTAGCCATTTACTTCACTATCGGCTGCAATAGAGGCGTATACCGCGCTCTTTTTAAGTGCCACGTCACCGTATGTCACCGCCATTGAGTAACCGTTATCAGCGTCTACATCATCTTCAGCTACAAAAGTAGCAAGTACTTTAAAGCCTTCGTATGAGTTTGATGAATAACTAACTGTATTTCCTAAGCGGTTTTCACCTTTAAATACATTTTTAATGTCGCCTTCAAGATCGTTAAATAAATCTAACTTACCTTGAGATTGCTTAAGCGCAGTATCGTTACGACCAATTACAACCTGACCAAACGCACCTTTTAAACCAACATATTGGTTACGCGCAGAAATATTGTCGTCGTTATCGCCTTTTGAATCAGCATCAGACACATCAACTTGAAACTCAAACTTATATACCGCTTCTAAACTATCATTTATTTTTTCAGAACCTTTAACACCAAGACGAGATGCATTACTTTTTATCTCGGTAAAAGACCCTTCGCCATCATCAGATGATTGCACTGTTACATTCGCTTTACCGTAAATGTCTACGTCGGCAAGTGCATTAAAAGATAAACCACTTAATAGTGCTAAGCATAAGCTCGATTTTACAAATTTCATGTTATTTCCTTGGATAATCACAAAAGACTAATTTTCAAAACTGCTGCATTTTGTCATTCATAAATGACAGTAATATTACAACGGAAATATTAATGTCTTTTTTTGTTAATAAAAATGCATTAAATGTGAAATCAAAATAACATGAAAGCCTAGTAAGTGGTCGTACTTACTTATCTTGCTTTAATGACAAGCTTGGCGTCATTTTCGAAAGTAAATTAACTAAGGTTTCTATTAGCTCTTTTTGCTCGTTGTCTCTGTGATACGCTATAAATACGTCTCTTGAGGTGTTTTCTACCCCTTTAACATGAAACAACTCACCTTTTTCTAAATGCCCTTCAACCAATACTTGAGGTATAAATGCACTACCACCACATTGCAGTATTAAATCAAGTGCAATACGTCCCGTGCTGGTTCTAAAGTAAGGTGGCGTTTTTCCTGTAAACTGACGCGCATGCCAAAGAGAAAAAGTAGTTCCCCAATCAACATACACATATTGATTATCAAAAAAGTTTTCGTTCGTTGCGGTGTCGTATCCGCTTACTGGAATGATTGGCAACTCACAAATTCGCTCTACCACTAATTCATCTACTTTTGGCGGATCAAATAATATTGCCAAATCGAGAGTACGCTCTAATAAAAGTCGAGTGCTCTCTTGTTGTGCTTTAACTTCTGCAACCAACGACACGCCCGGCATCGCCGATACAATATTTGTTATACCAAACTGTAAAAAAGCATCCCAAATATTAGGCGTTCCTGCTAAGCTAATTTGCTTATGCATATTGTCGGCAAGTGCAACATCGACTTTGGCGCGCTGCATGCCCGTAATAATCATTTGTGCGTGCGGTAATAAGCGCTCGCCAGGTGCTGTAAGTTGAATATTATTACGCTGGCGAATAAACAAATTAACACCAAGCCCTTGCTCTAATTGGCGAATTCTAAAGCTCACTGCAGACTGCGTAATATAAAGGTTTTCGGCCGCTTTACCAAAGTGACGCGTACGCACTACTTCAACAAATGTTTTTAATAAATCGATATCCAATTTTTTATCCTCACGATAAAAATAATTTGTTTAATAAATTGCCAAACTTGCATCATACTCCAGCTAATTAATAGGGTATGAGGATAAAGCTATGAGCAATAACATTTCATTACTACGCCAAGCATTTGTTAGCCAACGTCAATTTTATGATGATCAGAATTTTCCACGTGGTTTTAGCCGCAGCGGAAACTTCACCTTATTAGAAGCCAGTATATTAGAACAACACGGTGTTGTATTAAGAGGCTTATACAGTAAAACAATTGAGCCGCAAAACGAACATCAAGAACAGTTTGTAGCAGTAGTAACTGGCTCACAAGAACCTACTAATCCAATCGAACGTGCTTGGGTAAAATACTTAAAGCTAACGACCTGTAAAACTAAGTTTCATACTTTATTTGGCCGCTCAAAAATGTCAGGACCGGCACCGATTAGCCAAGAGTATTATTCAGAAGCGGATAATCTGTAAGTACTTAAGTTATTTGCTTTTTTGCGTTTTAACAGTTACAACTTGTATAAGCAAATATTTTTGCAAAATATAAACAGGGTTGTTCCGTGACGCGAAAAATACTAATAGTTGAAGATACACCTGCAATGGCGCGAGTGCAAAAGCACATCGCGCTTAAAGCAGGCTATGAAGTTGATATAGCAGAGTCATTAGCACAAACAAAAGAGCTTATAAGTAAAAATAGCTACTTTTGCGCTGTAGTTGACTTTATATTACCTGATGCCCCATCAGGTGAAGCAGTACCCTGCACTGTTAATGCTGATATTCCAACGATTGTAATGACGGGCAATATTGATAAAAAAACTCGCGACACCGTAGAAAAATACCCAATCATCGATTACATCATTAAAGAAAACAAACAAGCTTACCAATACCTAGAAAAACAATTACACCGCTTACCTCGCAATGAAAATGTAAAAGTACTCGTTGTTGATGATTCTAAATCGACTCGCCGATACATTTGCAGCTTGTTAGTTCGTCACAAATATCAAATTATTGAAGCACAAGACGGACAAGAAGCATTAAAAATGCTCGAAAATTCACCCGACATTTCAGTCATCATTACTGATAACGAAATGCCAAACATGAATGGTGATGAGTTATGTAGCGAAATTCGCCGCTTATATAGCAACGACGAAAAAGCCATTATTGGTATTTCGGGCTCTGACTCTTTAGGGCTTTCTAGTTTATTTTTAAAAAATGGCGCAAACGATTATTTACATAAACCTTTTAATAGTGAAGAGTTTTACTGCAGGCTTAGCCAAAACGTCGATATGCTAGAGCAAATAGCCACAATTAAACGCCAAGCCAACACCGATTACCTAACTAATCTACCTAATCGTCGTTACTTTTTTGAAGAAACAAGCAAATCACTTAAAAATATTAAAAATAAGCAAGGTTCAGGAGCGCTAGCCATGCTTGATATTGACCATTTTAAAATAATTAATGACACTCACGGGCATGATGTAGGCGACGAAGTATTAAAAGGGCTCTCCATTTGCTTTAGTAAATATTTTAAAAAGTATTTAGTGGCCCGCTTAGGTGGTGAAGAGTTTGCCGTTTACTTTGCAAATGCGGATAAACAAGAAGCACTAAAAAGACTTGAAGGTTTTAGGTACTTTATAGAGGCGAACAGCCAAGAGTTTAGTAAAGAAAAAATCAAATTTACTATATCTATTGGTTTTGCAGATGGGCCTGTTTATCAAATTGATGAATTATTAAAACAGGCCGATTTAAAGCTTTACGACGCTAAAGAATCTGGTCGTAATAAAGTAGTTAGCTAACAGCTCTATTAGGTTAATTATACTTCTGCGGCTGTAATAGCCGCTTTTTTACGTTTGCGTGATTGATGGTAAGAGTCCCAACTAAAAATAGCTAGCGCACTCCAAATACATGCAAACGTTACTAATCTCTCAGCGTCAAACACTTCACCGTAAAACACCACTGCCAATATAAACATTAGGCTTGGCCCAATATACTGAAAAAAGCCTAATGTAGTGTATTGCAAACGCTTAGCGGCGCCGGTAAAACACAGCAATGGTAATGTAGTTACAATACCTGCACTAATCAGTAATGCATTAGTATGCCAATCGTTAGCTGGCAGGCTTGATGTTGCTGTAGGCACCATTAACCACCAATAAATGAGTGCAACAGGCAGTAATATAAGTGCTTCGAGTAAAATGCCAGGCAAGGCTTCAACGGGTAGTTTTTTACGTAACAAACCATAAAGCGCAAACGATATAGCTAATGAAAATGCCACTACCGGAAACGAGCCAAAACTAATTAGCTGCAGCACAACACCGGTAAAGGCCAGTGCCACTGCTACACCTTGAAACTTACGCAGGCGTTCACCTAAAAAGAGCATACCCAGTAATACATTTAAAAGAGGGTTTATGTAATAGCCCAAACTCGCATCAAGCATATGGTTATTATTTATAGCCCATATAAATAAACCCCAGTTAAACCCTAGTAATGTTGAGGTAATAACAAGCATAAGCAAAAGCTTAGGCTGAACAATAATGCGTTTAACTTTATCCCAATACTTTAAAACACTTACTACTAGTACTAAAAATACAACCGACCAAACAACCCGATGCATTAAAATTTCAAAGGCAGAAACATGCTGAATTAACTTAAAATATATTGGCGCAAGGCCCCACATAAAAAAAGCAAGACAAGCAAAAATAGCACCTTTACGCTGCTCAGTATCAATCGACATAATAAACACTTAGTGATTTAAAAGGCCGCTAGTTTACTTCCCATACACGTTTTATCCAACTAAATACGTGCCTGTCCCAAAAGCAATTTGAACTGATTGCTCATTATGTAATTCCATTCTGCATACACATACTTTATTACCTGAGCGAATAAGTGTGGCACTCGCTGTAAAGCTCTCTCCTTTACCAGGGCGCAAATAATCAGTGCGCAAGTCGATAGTCCCAAGCGTGGCTAATTTTGTTTGCACACTTGTGATATCTAAATCGGTGAGCTTATCAATCACGCTTGCTGCAGCGAGCATACCGCCTACATTATCAAGTACGGCTGAAATAACACCACCGTGCAGTATTTTTTGCGCAGGGTTACCAATGAGTACATCCTGCCACGGAAACGTAATTTTGGCCTGTTCAGGGCTCAACGACTCAACCGATATTTGTAAAAACTGGTTAAACGGCATGCCATTTACAAATAATGCGCCCACTTGTTCAATTAACATTTCCTTATTCATTATTATTCTCTATGTTTAAACTGGTACGATGAGTAAAGCATAACTTAAGCAAAACTACGAGGTTCTAGTTAAATCATTTACTTAGCAACCTAACTTTAAGAAAGCAGATCTATCTTAATAAGCGGTTTCAACACTACCAGAGTTTAATTTACTTACAATAGAGTTGAGGTTAATACCAATTAGCTTAATTAAGTGATCTATCTGGAGGTAAGAAAATAGTGTCTATAACAAGGCAAAAAACTCGTTATTTAGTTGTTCTATATCAGAAATTTTTAACGCAGCTAGCGTCAGATTTGATCCCTCAAATTGATTAAGTAGTATTGCGGATTGGTATAAGTAACTCAGCTAAAGACATCCCACTAAAAAACCACTAAAATACCCGCCAATGAATACATCAACACCACCTTCTAGCACCCTTGTGCGTAAACCTGAAACTGTCCTCAAACAAGTGTTTGGCTACAGTGAATTTCGCGACGGCCAAAAAACAGTTATTGATGCTGCTATTAACGGCCAAGACTCGCTTGTATTGCTCCCTACTGGCGGCGGAAAATCGGTTTGCTATCAAATACCCGCTTTAGTGCTTGAAGGCGTCACTATTGTTATATCTCCGCTTATTTCGCTAATGCAAGATCAGGTAACGCAACTGCAAGCTCTTGGGGTAAAAGCCGCTTACGTAAATAACAGCTTAGCGCGAGAAGAGCAGCAATTGGTGTATCAACAGCTTCATCAGGGGCAAATTAAGCTTTTATATGTGGCACCTGAAAAAGTATTACAACGCGAATTTTTAGAGCGTTTATCGCATTTAAATGTAAGCTTATTTGCCATTGACGAAGCGCATTGTGTGTCGCATTGGGGTCACGATTTTAGGCCTCATTACTTTCGCTTAAACGAATTAAAGCAACGTTTTGCACATGTACCCATGATGGCGCTCACTGCAACTGCCGATAAAGCCACCCGTTTTGATATAGTTGAGCAACTAAAACTACAACAGCCTTATATTCATACTGGCAGCTTTGATCGCCCCAATATTCGCTACACCATAGAAGAAAAATTTAAACCTATGGTGCAACTGCTTCGCTACTTAAAAGAGCAAAAAAGCCAAAGCGGTATTATTTATTGCACCAGCCGTAAACGCGTAGACGACATTGCTGAAAAAATTGCAGATGCAGGGCTAAACGCTGCCGCTTACCATGCAGGTATGAGTAACGAGCAACGACAATTTGTACAAACTGGTTTTGCCCGTGACGATATACAAATAGTGGTCGCAACCGTTGCCTTTGGTATGGGGATTAATAAACCCAATGTACGCTTTGTATTGCATTACGATATTCCAAAAAGTATCGAGTCGTACTATCAAGAAACGGGGCGTGCTGGGCGAGATGGACTTGCCGCAGAAGCCATAATGTATTTTGACCCAGCTGATATTGGCCGTGTAAGACGCTTTTTTGAAGACATAGACGACGAGCAACGCCGCCGTGTAGAAGAACAACGCTTTAACGCAATGGCAAGCTTTGCAGAAGCACAAACGTGTCGCCGCCAAATATTGCTTAACTATTTTAGTGAGTATCAGCGCGAACCTTGTGGTAACTGCGATATTTGTCTAAATCCACCTAAAAGCTTTGATGGTACATTGGTTGCCCAACAAGCGCTTTCTTGTGTGTATAGAGCTGACCAGCGCTTTGGTCTTGGGTACATTGTTGAATTACTACGTGGTGCAAATACTAGCCGCATACGCGATAACAATCATCATGAGCTAAGCACTTACGGCATAGGTAAAGATAAAAGCAGTGAATTTTGGCTTAGTATTTTACGCCAACTTATTCATCAAGGCTTACTTAGCCAAGATATAACGCAAGGTGCGTCACTTAGGTTAACCGAAGCCGCGCGTGCAATTTTAAAAGGTGAGTACGCACTGCAATTAGCCGAGCCACGCCTGCAAGCCAAACACGTTTATCAAGATAAATTAGCACAATTTAATTACGACAAAAAACTGTTTGCTCGCCTGCGCGCACTACGTAAAGAACTTGCTGATGCCGATGATGTACCACCTTATGTGGTATTTAATGATAAAACGCTAGCCGAAATGGCGCAGCTTATGCCAACAAACGACAGTGAATTTTTAAAAGTGTCGGGTGTGGGTTTTACTAAGTTAAATAAGTACGGCGGCGAATTTTTAACTGCAATTCGCAATTACCTAGCTACAAATTAAGTATGTTATGACCCAAATAGAATATGACCACGCCCATAAATACATTTTAATTACGCCAGTCGAGCCTCCACACGATGAAGACTTTGAACTGTGGAGCACACTCTTTTTACACTCAGACGATGTAACACTCAATGAGTATTCTGCAGGCGCCGATCGCCATCAAGTCCGCTTTACCTATAATCAGCAGACCTTTAATTTAAACTATGAGCATTACAGCCAAAGTATTTGGATTAATGCCGAAGGCCATGAAGCTGAGCACTTATTAGCAGCTTTAGCATTTTATTTAAGTTAGCTTTTAATACCCCGCCCACAGGCGGTTCTAAACCAGGTTGGTTATTAACATAAGTGAATATGAGTAACAATTAATTAGTTTCAAAATCCATACCTTTTACTTACATTATAATAACAATGATGTAAGCTGATATTACGATAGTCATTTGCTACGTAGCAGTAAAGAGGTTTAATGGTGAACAAGAAATGGATAGCACAATGTTGTATTAGCTTAACGGTTTTAAGCTTTTATGTGCCTAATGCATTCGCACAACAATCTTCAACGAAAACTGATAACTGCCTTGTAGAACAGACAGATTTAAGCACAAATAAAAACTTACGCCGAGAAGTTCAAGACAAAACAACCCTCACGCACAGTAATAGTAACGCTAAAATAGCCTCAATAAAGCTCAAGCAACTTAATGTATTTAATACTGAGCTTGAAGAGGAAAATAATGCCCTATTCCGATTTGCTAACCGCGCTCATATTCAAACAGAGCCCGATGTCATTAATAACCTTTTATTATTCTCCCCTGGTGACAAGTACGATGCTAAAAAGCTTGCAGAGTCTGAGCGCCTACTTCGTAAAGAAAGCTACTTATATGATGCACAAATTAGTGCAATCGAAAACTGCGACGGTGACGTTAATGTAGAAGTGGTTACCCGCGACTTATGGACACTTTTACCTGAAGTAAACTTTAGCCGTAGCGGCGGAGAAAATAAATCGAGTATAGGTTTTAGAGAATCAAACCTGCTTGGTTGGGGGAAGCGCCTTTCTTTGTCACGCACGACCGACAGCGATCGTAGCGGTTATTTATTTGTTTACGACGATCCTAATATTTTATCTACTCGCTACCGCGGCCGTTTAGAGTACGCTGATAACAGCGATGGCAAGCGCCATTTACTTGAGCTAACCTATCCATTTTACGCGATAGACACCCCTTTTAGTTACGGTATTTTAAGCTATTCTGAGCAGCGCGAAGAGTCACTATATAAACGCGGCGAAGAGTTTAGCGAATTTGATCAAACTACCGATTTAAACCGTGCATTTATAGGACACTCTAAAGCGCTTAATAATAATTGGACCCAACGCTTAACCTTAGGTTATACCGACGAGCAGCATACCTTTGAAGCTATAGACACTACATTTGCACCACTTGCCGATGACAGAAGTTTAAGTTATCCCTTTATAAGCGGCCATTGGTTTGAAGATAACTACATAAAAGTACGCAATTTTGACAGTATATCTCGCACTGAGGATTTAAACTTAGGTTGGAATATTAAAAGCTTAATTGGCTATTCAGACGAATCATTAAGTAATGACGACAGCCGCGCGGTGTATTCTTTTAACTTTAAAAAAGCCCACTTTACTAACGATAATACCTTATGGCGTTTTAGTGCTGATATTGATGGCTATTGGAATAAAGAACAGAAAAAACTCGAAAACTTTATGGCCACCAGCCAAGTACAATATTATTTAAATACCAGTGAAGACCAATCTTGGTATGTTAAAGCCCGCGTGCAATACGCAAAAAACCTTACTGCTGATCAACAGCTTACTTTAGGCGGCGAAACAGGCCTGCGTGGTTACCCTATGGATTATCAACATGGCGACCGCAGCTTTTTAGTTAATCTAGAAAAGCGCTATTACTGGGAGTACGATTTACTACAACTATTTAAAGTGGGTGGCGCAGCTTTTGTAGATGTGGGCAGAGCATGGTTTAACGATAAAGATAATGGTGAAAACGCACATGTATTAAAAAATATAGGCGTGGGTCTTCGTTTAGCACCGAGTCGTGCAAATTCAGGAACCATGATCCACATTGATATTGCCGCCCCAGTTGATAGCTACGATGACGTAGACTCAGTACAGTGGCTAGTAAGCGTTAAAAACACTTTTTAAATAATACAAACACGTTAAACTAATACCAATTGCATTAAATTACATTGTTATGAAAGTTCAGGACCTAATGTGGAAATAATAGAAGTTTTAGAATTGTTTGCATCACAATATAAGTTGGTTGTAACTATAATCGCTATTTTGGTTTTCCCTCTGCTATTAAAAATAACCAAAAAATTACTCGAAAAAGCAATTAAGGGGAAAGTTGATTTACACCGAAAATACCGTGCAGAGCTTTTACTAAAAATTATACTCGCCTTTGTAGTCCTGTGTTTGGTTTTAGTATTTTGGGGTATAGAGCTGCGTGGTTTATTGGTTTTAGGCTCTTCTTTATTCGCTATGTTGGGCGTAGCACTTTTTGCCGCTTGGTCATTATTGAGTAATCTCACCGCATTTTTACTAATGTTTATTCAAAACGATTGCCGTGTTGGCTATTGGGTACGAATTATTGATGGTGCGAATCATATTGAAGGCCGCATTGTTGAAATGGGCTTAATGAATGTAGTACTTGAGCATATTGATGGGCACCGTGTAATTTACCCTAATAATTTATTTGTGACACGCCCTGTCATGGTTTTAAATAAAGAACCAAAGCCAACAAAAGCTCCCGTTATAAAGCGTATTATTGGCCCTAAAAAACATAGTTAAAAAAGTAATAGTCACAAAAAAGCCGCAGTAAGTAATTAACTTCTGCGGTTTTTTTAATGCTTTAACTAACCAAAATTAAGGTTAACTATTAGTTATTTAGTTCAGCTGTTTTAAGCTCGTCATCTAAATCGTTTATCTCATCAATAAAGTTCTCTAGTTGCTGCTCTACTAAACTATTGTCATTTGCAAAGTAAGCAAGGTGGAATACCGCATCACCTTCATTTACCAATGGCATAGTTTGCTGACCAATAACAATACCGCCTTTAGGCGCTAAAAGCTCAAGCTCAGAGTCACCTAGTGGGCTACTAATATAAGCAAGTACTTGCCCTTTAGTTACATGTTCCCCTAGTGATACTTGTGCACGCACAATGCCATCAACTTCAGCACGTATCCAACTAGTTGAACCTGCAATAATAGGATCTGGTAACTTTTTAGGACGCTTGCCACGGATCATTTTTAAATGACGCATAACATAATCAACACCCTGCACACCTGCCGCAATTGCGATTGGATCAAAACGCAGTGCTTCACCAGCTTCATAGGTTATAACCGGTATACCTAGGTTTGCAGCTTCACTTCGTAGTGAGCCATTACGCAATGATGCATCTATAACTGCTGGCGTGCCGAATGCTTTAGCCATTTCAGCGGTTGCTTCATCAGCTAAGTTAGCGCGAATTTGCGGTAAGTTAGTTCGATGAATAGCGCCAGTATGTAAATCAATAATGTGGGTACAATGTATTGCCACTTGATTAAAAAACATATAAGCCATACGCCCAGCAAGTGAGCCACGCTCAGAACCTGGAAAGCTACGGTTCATATCACGTCTGTCTGGTAAGTAACGCGATTTATGAATAAAGCCAAACACATTCACAATAGGCACAGCGATTATTGTGCCGCGCAGTTGGCTTGGGTCTATTTTAGCAATTAACTGACGCACAACTTCTACGCCATTTAGCTCATCACCATGAATAGCCGCACACACCATAAGCACAGGACCTTCCATTACACCGTTAACCACTTCAATAGGAATATTAAGTGGTGAATGGGTATAAAGTTTAGCTGCCTCTAAGGCAAGTGTTTTACGCTCGCCTACGCCTACACTCTCTCCTAATAAGGAAAAAGGACGGTTAATTTTAACCTTTGCCACGTGTTGCTGTTCCTTTACTTGAAGCATTTTTTTCGATGAAATCAATCACCATGCCTGCAATGTCTTTACCTGTTGCTATTTCAATGCCCTCTAAACCTGGTGATGAGTTTACTTCCATCACAAGTGGTCCACGAGATGAGCGAAGTAAATCAACTCCCGCTACGTTCAAGCCCATTGATTTAGCCGCCGCTACTGCCGTTTTACGTTCTTCTGGAGTAATACGAACTAATGTAGCACTACCGCCACGGTGAAGGTTAGAACGGAACTCACCTTCTTGTGCTTGGCGCTTCATAGCTGCTATTACTTTATCGCCTAATACGAAACAACGTATATCGGCACCACCCGCTTCCTTAATGTATTCCTGAACCATAATATTAGCTTTTAAGCCCATAAATGCTTCAATAACGCTTTCTGCCGCTTTGCGTGTTTCAGCAAGTACAACACCAATGCCTTGTGTGCCTTCAAGTAATTTAATTACAACAGGTGCACCGCCTACCATTTCTAGTAAGTCTTTTACATCATCTGGTTTGCTAGCAAAACCTGTTACTGGCATACCAACGCCTTTGCGCGAAAGTAACTGAAGTGAGCGTAATTTATCGCGCGAACGAGAAATAGCGACTGATTCGTTTACAGGGTAAACACCCATCATTTCAAACTGACGAAGTACCGAACAGCCATAAAATGTAACCGATGCACCAATACGCGGGACGATTGCGTCAAATTCTTTTAAGTTTTCACCGCGATAGTGAATTTCTGGTTGCTCAGAGTTGATATTCATATAACAGCGCAATGCATCAATCACTTTAACTTCGTGACCGCGTGCCTCTGCCGCCTCAATTAAGCGACGTGTTGAATATAATTTTCTGTTGCGAGATAAAATACCGATTTTCATAGTTAAACCTTACGACCTAATAGTTGAGATAAAGCCGGGTCAACGACTATACGATTTTCCATGGCTGTACGCCCTAATAACATTCTAAACTTCATTGTTGCACGGCTTGTTAAAGTAAGCTCGATAGGCCAGCTATGCTCGCCTGCATGCAATGTAGTTTCTATAAAGTAACGTAACTCTTTTTGCCCACTTGAGCTGGTTACGTACTTCATTTTTTTAACTTTTGCATTGCAAGTGACTTGTGTTTGCTCATCATCTTGCAGTGGCTGGGCCGTAAATTTAACCCATTTTTCTGAGTCAACTTCGTATTCTTCAATGTTAATTGCATGAATACATGAAGTGCGAGCGCCAGTATCAATTTTTGCTTTTATCTCGTTAATACCAAGCCCAGGTAAACTTAACCACTCACGCCAACCAACTGTGATCTTTGCTGTCATAAATGTGCCCTTAATAAAAAAGTGACTTATACGCTACAGGTAAAAAAACACCAACGAAATAAATTTATCTAGTCGATTAGTAAATTAAATTGATCTTTTTAAACAACTGGTCACACAATGCACGCCTTGCTGAATAGTACTTTATGCCACTTTACTCAGCCCAAAGGCTCTGCATATATTTTGCTATTTAAGCTTAACTTATTAAAAATAAAGGTAAGTTTAAAATACTTAAGTAGATACACTATAGTTAACGGTATTAAAAATACACTATTATGAGAAATAATTATGATTAATGGTTTACTACATGCACTTGTACTTGATGGACAAGGCGGCGCTCGCCCTATTGAAAGCACTAATGAGCTAAATAGCTGGCAACCAAGCCACGGAAAACTTTGGGTGCACATGGACTATAGCCAAAGCGAGGCTGTTGAGTGGCTCAAGGCACAACCTCATTTAAACGATTACGAATTAGAGTCCTTAATTGCTGATGAAACACGCCCGCGAATTACATCAACGACTAACGGACATATGTTATTTTTACGTGGTGTAAATTTAAATCCAGCACAAAGCCCTGAAGACATGGTTTCAATTCGTTTATTTATTAGCGAAGACATTCTTATTACTACCCGCAAGCGTCGTTTATTATCGGTGCAGGATACGCTCACCTGTTTAAATGAAAATAAAGGCCCATGCAATATTTCTGAATTAGTGTGCTCTATTACACAAAAACTAACTTCTCGCATGCAAAGCGTTATTGACTCACTAGATGAAACACTCGACGAGTTTGAAGAAGAAATAGATGAACCAAGTAAAAAGTTTGATAACCAAGGTTTATCACAGTTGCGCCGTCAAACAATTGCCTTAAAGCGTTATTTAAAACCGCAAAAAGAAGCCCTTAGCTCAATGGTAAATAATCACTACCCGTGGCTGTTAGATGACGATAAAGCAAAATTAAACGAAACAACAAACTTACTTATTCGTTATTTAGAGGAGCTTGATAGCTCTATTGAACGTGCGCAAATCATTCAGCAAACAATCACTAACCAAGTGTCTGAGCAATTAAATCAGCGTATGTATGTAATGTCGGTTGTAGCTGCATTGTTTTTACCTTTAGGCTTTTTAACCGGCCTGTTAGGCGTAAACGTAGGGGGTATTCCGGGTACCGAGAGCCCCTATGCATTTAGTGCGTTTGTTATATTTTTGATTGTACTTACTGGCGGTATTGGTGTGTATTTTAAAAATAAAAAATGGTTATAAATTAAGTTTATACATTTAAAAAGCATTAAAAAAGCCACTCAGTTTTAAACTGAGTGGCTTTCTAAACTACTAAATAATTAGTTAGTTTTACGCGTATAACTAACGTCAGTCATTGTTACTTTAGCTTTTGTAATTCCTAAATCCTTAAAGCACTCTTTAAATGAATCTGAGTTTCCTGACTCGCCACACTCATCTAGTGTATATGGGTCTTGTGATTGTAAATAATTACCAAACTTAAAGTAAGATTCTGAATCATCTTCTACCGGAATACCAAAGGTAGTACCTAATGCAGTCACATCTACATCACCGTAATTATTAACTACTTTTAGATTGAATGAACCACCACTTCTGATAGTACCTAGTGCATGCTTTTCTTCTTTACCACTGGTGTTACGCAGGCGAACATAAACGTCAAAAATCCCGTTATCTGCTACGCTATCATCAAAACCGGATTCATCAGTATCTGAAACATATACTTTTGAAATCGTACCCGTATCGCTAGCGTGGTGCTGAGAAATAATCGTTTTACCACCATCTGACATTTCAACTTTTACAGTTGCCTCAAAAACCTCATAGGTTTCGGTCATTGCAACACGTGCACTTTCTTTTACTTTATATTCATGACGCCAGCCATTCCCGTTTGGAGTGATATGACGCGCTTCTAGAGGAACAAACTCTAAAGTGTCGCTATTTACTAATGGATGAGGATCGTTACCTTCAAGGTCAAAAATACTACCGTTGGTGATGTTGCTTGCTATACCTGAGCCACTACCAGTGTCGCCACCGCCAGTATCACCACCACCTGTGTCTCCGCCGCCAGAAGAACTCCCCTTAGTTAACGAAAAGTCATCAAAACGAACATCGCTTGAGCTCTTATCATGCTTAGCAAATACTTGTAGCGTACCTGTATTAGCTGTAGTGAAAGTTTTAGATACTTTTGTCCACGAAGAAACGTTAAATTTCTCACTTTTAAACAAACCATTAAGATCGTTAATGCCGATTTGTCCCTTGCCAAGTACGTACGCACTTAACGTGTACTGAGTATTTCGATCTACATCTACATTTTGGTAAACACGCCCTGGGCTACCTTGAATTTTTAATGATTTAGAGCCCTTGTAAGCACTACCTGAAATAGCCGCTGGTTCTGTTTCATTCCAGTTATTCCAACCATCTTCAAATCCAGCATTATTAACAGTTGCCGCTTGTACAAAACTTGAGCTAGCAGTCATTGCTGCAAGCATAAATAGGGATTTTTGGTTAATCATTATCTTTATTTCTCCAAACCTGTACATGAAAAAATCTTACTACATGGCTATAAATGAGTATTTCACTTGAGCCTAGATCACCGCCTGTAAACAGGTTTTAACTTGTGTTTTTATGTGTAATTGGTAATAAGTAAAATGTAAAAAAACCACTCTTGGTTTACAAACAAACATTACCAATAATTATTGCCAGCTGGGCTGAGACACAAGTTATATTGCTTGTAATAAATTTGCAACAATTTATTTAATAGGTAATAAGAATTGATTTCATTTAAATTCATTAATTCA
>NZ_PJBK01000027.1:0-46655 GCF_002836155.1 Pseudoalteromonas sp. GutCa3
TTAAGAAATTTATTAACGTATTGAATCATGGTGATATTTAAATTTATTTTCTCTAGCCAGAGATTTTTAGTGAAAACAAGGCGAATTTACGCGTCAATAGCTGGCCTATTGCAAGTAAATTCAACGTAGTTAGCGCTGAAAATAGCTGCTTGAGATAGATTTATTATCCATAGTTCAGGTTATTTACAAATTCAAGATACAAAAAAACCAGTAAGCTAAAAACTTACTGGTTTTTTGTTATTTATAGCAATGCAATTACCAGATTTTTACGCGATCTTCTGGTTTGATATACATTTTATCACCTTCTTTTACGTCAAACGCTTCGTAAAACTCAGGCATGTTCGACAAGATACCGATTACACGGTAGTGACTTGGTGAATGAGGGTCTGTTAATAAACGATTACGTAACTCTTCATCGCGATAGTTACGGCGCCAAATTTGTGACCAACCCATAAAGAAGCGTTGATCGCCTGTGTAACCATCAATCACTGGTGATTTTTTATCCCCTAAAGACAGCATATACGCTTTATGCGCAACCGTTAAGCCACCTAAGTCACCAATGTTTTCGCCAAGCGTTAGCTCGCCATTAACACTTGCATCTTCAAACGGTTTATATTCGTTATACTGTGCAACTAAAGCCGCTGTACGCTCTTCAAATTGCTTAAGGTCAGTCTCACTCCACCAGTTACGTAAGTTGCCATCACCGTCGTATTTAGCACCTTGGTCGTCAAAACCATGACCAAGCTCATGCCCAATTACTGCACCAATTGCGCCGTAGTTTACAGCATCATCCGCTTCTAAATTAAAGAATGGCGGTTGTAAAATAGCTGCTGGAAATACAATTTCGTTGTTTACTGGATTGTAATACGCATTTACTGTTTGCGGAGTCATATGCCACTCAGAGCGATCAACTGGTTTACCCAATTTAGCAATCATGTCTGCGTATGCCCATTCGCTATAACGAATGTAATTGCCTACTAGCTCATCTGAGTTAATATCTAGCTCAGAGTAATCTTTCCACGTGTCTGGGTAACCAATTTTAGGCGTAAATTTGTCTAGTTTTTCTTTCGCTGCAAGCTTTGTTTCAGGGCTCATCCACTCAAGATTTTCGATAGCAACGCCATAACCTTTAATTACGTTATCAACTAATTCTTCCATGCGTGCTTTTGCTTCTGGCGGGAAGTTATCTTTAACGTATACCTTACCTAATATTTCACCAAGTACACTGTTAGAGGCATCAACCGCTTGCTTCCAAAGAGGTGCTTGTTCTTCTACGCCACGAAGTGTTGTGCTGTAAAAGTCAAAGTTAAGGTTAACTAAATCTTCACTAAGTAGCTCTGCATAACCACTTACAAAATGGAATTTTAAGTAGTTTTTCCACGTTGCTAAATCAGTGTCTTTGTAAATAGTAGCAAGCGCTTCTAAATAGCTAGGTTGACGTACAATAATGTCACTTGCACTCACGCCAGCATCTTTAAAGAATGCAGCTAAATCAAGGTCACCCATCAACTTGCTTGCGTCTGCTACTGTCATCTTGTTATAAGATTTAGTTGCATCACGGCTTTGCACACGGCTCCACTGAGCATCAGCTAGTGTTTTTTCAAATGCAAGTACGCTCTTAGCTGCTTCTGCTGCATTTTTAACGCCTGACTTTGCTAAAACATCAGTGATGTATTGCTCGTAAGAAGCGCGAATTTTAGTGAATTTTTCGTCATCTTTTAAGTAATAGTCACGATCTGGTAAACCAAGACCCGACTGAGATAAATACAATGCATACTCACTTGAGTTTTTAGCATCGTTATTTACAAACCAACCAAACGGTAAAGTACCGCCTTGTTTTTGAATTTTAGCCATTAAACCCACTAAATCAGCTTTAGATTTAACGCTATCAATTGTATCTAATGACGGTTGTAATGGCGTAATACCTAGCTCATTACGCGCATCTTTATTCATATAGCTTTTATAAAATGCACCAATTTTGTACTCATCACTGCCTTTTTTAGCGGCTTTGTTTGCAGCTGCACTTTCAAGGGCTATTTTCATCGCTTTTTGCGACTCATCATATAACTGCGAAAAAGAACCGTAGTTAGATTTATCACCTGGTATTTCAGTTTTAGCTAACCACTGACCATTTACATGGTAGTAAAAATCGTCTTGTGCGCGTACTGAACTATCCATATTAGCTAATTCAATACCAAGCTCTAGTGGTTTTTCAGCGGGTGCTGTTACTACTGGAGTGTCGGTTACTTTTGTTTCTTGTTGTTTTTCACCACAACCTACCAAGCCAAGCGCAAGTGCGATACTTGCAGCAGCCATTGTTACTTTATTCATAATTATTCCGTTTGTTAGTTAGAATTGAATCATACCAATCTGCTTATATATGGGGTCTATTTAACGTTAAGAAAATTACGCTAGAACCAGGCAAAAGTTTTTGTATCTAGTTGCTCTAAATAAAAAATTTTTAACGACGTTATAGTGCAATTTAATTCGTTAAATTGATCAAAGACTTATGCAGGTTGGTATCACATACCAACTCCATTAAATTCTTGAATATAGCAGGAGTAAAAATAGCACTGCCTACACGCTTTTACTTAATGGAATGGGTATCAAAGAGCTTTCGATCAATATAAAGCCCACGCAGTATCATAAACCTCATTAAGCCAACAATAAAATGGAATATGTAACAAAGTATTTTGAATGCGGTGAGCTGCCAAATTAGCCCCACCAATAACAAGATGGTGGGTAGTTAAGACTTACTTTTATTTTTTCCGTGAAGCGCTAAACGCTCTAGTTTTTCTTTTAAAGAAGGGGGTGCAGAAGATGCTATCGCGTTTAAGTAATCAGCTGTTTGCTCACTCATTTTACGTGAGTTGGTAACTGCAGGACTGCCCGACTTATTCGCTGTACTTAATCTCTGAGTTGCTTGAGGATTTGCAGTTATTTTTATTTGCCCGAGCTCTGCCATTCCGGCAGCTCTAAAATGTGAAAGCATATCCATTTTTAAATAATTAAGCCTAAGCGCGATAGGTGCAGATACGGCTTCTATCATTAGCGTACCGTCTCGGTAATTGCTGACTCGGCATTTATCACCCAACTTAGGGCCTAAAAAATCTTTTAATAGGGTTTGCTGTGTATCAAGTGCTTGGCTTTTGCCTGCATAAGCCGATAAACGATTATTTAACCCCGCCATAATATCGGTTAGCGGTTTTGGTGCATATCTATCTTTAGCCATTTTACACCTCGTAAAAGCTCAATTAGACCCAGAGATAATACTCTAGGTCTAAGTATACACTGCGTATTAATACTACGCGCCGGCTATTTGCATTTGCTCTATTAATACTGAGCCAGTTTGAATACCACCACGGCGTTCGATGTCACCACCAATAGCAGATATGCCTTTAAACATATCTTTTAAATTACCAGCAATGGTAATTTCGCTTACAGGATATTGGATTTCACCATTTTCAACCCAAAAACCAGCAGCACCACGAGAGTAATCACCCGTTACTGTATTTACGCCCTGCCCCATTAGCTCTGTTACTAATAAGCCAGTGCCCATCGTTTTTAATAGTGCAGTTAAATCGTTATGAGTTTGCTCAACGAGCCAGTTATGTATACCGCCAGCATGTCCTGTTGGGGTCATGTTCATTTTACGCGCGGCATAGCTTGCTAATAAATAAGTTTGTAGCTCGCCGCCTTGAATAATTTCTCTATCGAATGTTTTAACACCTTCGCTATCAAACGGTGATGATGCCAACCCTTTTAAAATATGTGGGCGCTCAGCAATATTTACACAATTACTAAATACTTGTGTGCCTAAGCTATCAAGTAAAAAACTTGATTTACGATAAAGTGCGCCACCACCAATTGCCGACACTAAGTGACCAAACAATGAATTTGCAATATCGGCTCTAAAAATAACAGGCACTTTCATTGTGCCTAACTTTTGGCTATTTAATTTAGCTAATGTTTCAGCTGCTGCTTCAAGCCCAACTGCCGCTGCGTCATTTAAACCCGCTTGATCGCGTGCAACAGTATAAGCAGAGTCGCGTTGCATGTGTTCGCCATCTTGACCTATTACCATAGTGCTAATGCTATGACGAGTACGTGGAAAACCGGTTATCAAACCATGGCTGTTACCATAAACACGTAGCCCCTGATGCGATGAAAAGCTCGCACCATCTGAGTTAACAATACGCTCATCTGCATTTAATGCAGCTTGCTCAGCAGCATGACAAAGCTCAATACCTTCCTCAGGGCTTACATCCCAAGGATGATATAAATCTAAATCTTTAGGATTAAATTCAAGCAATTCTTTATCAGCAACGCCGTTAAATGGGTCATCCGATGTAAATTTGGCTATATCAATCGCTTTTTCGACTACCGTGCGCAATGTTTTTGGATTTAAATCAGCTGTCGATGCTGAGCCTTTATTATTACCAACATATACACTAATGCCTAAGCCGCCGTCTTGGTTAAACTCAATGGTTTCTACTTCACCCATTCGTGTACTAACCGATAAACCAGACGTGCTAGACATGGCAGCTTCTGCAGCTGTAGCGCCTAATTTTTTAGCATGTTCGAGTACTTCTGCTACCGCATCTTTAACTTGCGATATTTGAGAATAAATTGGATCGTTTTGTTGGCTTTTCATAAATTAAGTCCTGAGCCTTAGAGGCATAATGCACGCATTTCTTATATTTAAATGCTAACACACTCAATGCATCACATCAGCTAATATTCCTAAGTATCATATTCATGTATAATGGCAAAAGTTATTTTTATTTAAGAGCACCCCATGGCAAAGAAAAAAGGCAAGCCTGCTGAAATTGAAGAAGAAATTGAATATGTATCAAGAACGGAACTTAAGCGTGAAGCGCAAGAGTTTCATCAGTTAGGTACTGAAATTGCCAAAATGGGTAAAAAACAGCGCGAACGCCTGCCATTAAATGACGATTTAAAAGCGGCAATGGTTGTTGCTGATAAAATAAGTAATAAAAGTGACGCGTACCGCCGTCACTTAAACTACATCGCTAAAACGTTGCGTACTGTAGAAAACATTGACGCTATTAGAGCGATTATCGATGTAATGCTTAATAAAAATAATCAAGCTGAAGTATTGGTCAAAAAAATTGAGCAATTACGTTCAGACCTAATTGAACAAGGTGATGACCTTATCAATGAGACTATTGAACAGTTTCCGTCTCTTGATCGTCAGCAAATGCGTCAATTGGTTCGTAATGCGGCGAAAGAAGCGAAAGCTGAAAAGCCGGGTAAAGGTTATAAAGAGTTATTTCAATATCTCAAAGATGCCCATACTGTTACGTATTAATTAGACCGCATTAATTGATATTTTATTAAAAAAGGTGCTTCGGCACCTTTTTTGTTATAGATCAAACCGCCTCACTGCGTACTTTTTTATAATCACTCCCTAAATAAATACCTAGGTGCGCGTGATGATTAAACTTCCACAATGGGATCAAACCCTGATAAACAAATATAATGTGTCTGGCCCGCGTTATACCTCGTATCCCACAGCTCTATCACTGCGTGATGGATATCAACAACAAGACCTACTTAGCGCTGTAGAATCATCAACGAGTCGTTCACTTTCTCTATATATTCATATCCCGTTTTGTAGCCAGCTTTGCTACTACTGTGGTTGTAATAAAATAATTACCCGCCATCAATCTAAGGCAGATACGTACCTCGACTTTTTAGCAAAAGAAATTACTGCCCAAGCTCATTTATTTAAAAACTACACGGTTGAGCAATTACATTTAGGTGGCGGTACTCCCACCTTTTTAACAGCAAAACAAATGACTCGTCTAATTAAGCTTTTAGAGCAGCACTTTAATTTTACAAGCACAACAGAGCGCGGCATTGAAATAGACCCACGCTCACTTGCCGATAATATGCTTGTTGATCTAAGAATGCTTGGCTTTAACCGTGTCTCATTTGGGATTCAAGACTTTAACGACGACGTGCAACTTGCTGTTAATCGTCCGCAAAATGCAGATACGGTCAAGCAATTAATTACACAAGCTCGCGAGCTGGGATTTCAATCTATTAATGCAGATATGATTTACGGGCTTCCTCTGCAAACGCCAGAGAGCTTTAAGAAAACTATAGAGCAACTTATTGAGTTAAGCCCTGACCGAGTATCGGTGTTTAACTACGCGCATTTACCAGAGCGCTTTGCTGCACAGCGTAAGATTAAAGATGCAGATTTACCCAGTGCACATAATAAACTCACTATGTTTAAAAACACGCTGGAGCAGATGACGCAAGCAGGCTATCAATTTATTGGTATGGACCACTTTGCAAAAACCGATAACGAACTAGCTATTGCGCAAAATGAAGGCAAGTTACATCGTAATTTTCAAGGTTATACAACCCATGGAAATTGTGATTTATTAGGCTTAGGCGTGTCATCAATTTCACAAATTGGCACTGCCATTTTACAAAATCAAAAAGAATTAAAACATTATTACCACAGCATCGAAACACAAATCGGCTGTGCTCTTAATAAAGGTATGCACTTAACGCATGATGATGTAATTCGTGCTGATGCAATTAAGCAGCTCATTTGCCAGTTTGAATTAGATATACAAGACTTTAGCGAAAAGCATGCGCTTATATTTAATGACTACTTTGAGGATGCGTTAATTGCGCTTACGCCACTAATAAAAGATGAACTAGTCACTATAAATGATAATAAAATTAGCGTAACGCCACGCGGCAACTTATTCATTCGTATTATTTGCATGTGCTTTGACGCTCATTTACAAAAACAAATAAATGCGACGCGTTTTTCACGAGTGATTTAGCAGATCACTAATTTAATGCAATTAGTATGAAAATTTTTACGCATAAAAAAAGCAGACCAAGGTCTGCTTTTTTTGAGTACTAGAAAAATTAAAGCTAGTTAAAAACCACTTTATCGCTGCCAGGAGCGGCTTTAAACTCGATGATAATTTTAGCGCAATCGGCTTTAACTTCATCTTTAAGTGTTTCTTCAGCTTGCCAGCGAGCCTTATCTAGCTTAAAAATCTCTTTTTTAGCATATTTTTTACGTGCATCGTGTGTCGGCATTTCTTTAACTACCTGGTACATTTTATAAATGCCAGGATATTTTGTCGTTAAATCACGCTCGCTCTCAAAGCCATATTGAGACATAAGTACCCAAATACGTAAACAGCCTTCAGAAAACTCACACTGCTCTTCATTCATTGCACGCGCAATTAAATGAATACTATCGGCTAGTTTGGCATTTCGCTTTAAACGCGACTTCTCAAGCTTTTGCTTTTGTTCAGCCTGCGTTTTAGCAATTAACTTTTTTTGCGCATTTAACTTATACAGCAACTGACCCGCATAAAATGCCAGACCAACTATTATAGCAGCGCCTAAAAGTAAGGCTAAAATTACCGCGGTACTCATTATTTATCCTTACTATTTGTCGTCTTCATCTAACCATTCGTTGGCTAAATCGTCAGATAAGTATTGATCGAAATCAGAATTGCCTTTGCTTTCAATATCATCTTCAAGGTCATCTTCAAATTCGTCTTCATCCTCGTCTTCAATACCAAGAATTTCACATAGCGCCTGATGGCGAGCAATACGACTATTAAAGTACTTAGCATCTTTACCAGTTAGCATTTCACCTTCTTCATGACGCTCTACTAATTTAAGTAAACGCTCGTCATTCTCAAGTGCTTCTAGCTCTTGTTCAGGTGTAAATTCAGGCTCGATTACCTTTTTCAGCTCAATAGTTGGCTTTAAGTTGCGTTTCATTTCAACTTTAGGCTCAGGCGCAGTTGCAATTAATGGTACAGGCTTTTTACTGCCTACACGCTTATCTTTAGGCGCGTGACCAGCATTATGGCTTTCGCTATCTAGTAAATCTGGCGCGTTACGAGAACCTGGCTTAGCGCCTTTGGTTTTTTTAACTCGCTGCTCTTTTAATGCGCGCATTTCTTTAAGCTTATCTTGGCTTAAACGAACAGGTCCGTTTGCTGGGCTTTTGCGTGACTTTTTAGTTCTACTCATATCTTGATCATCTCACTTAAGAGGTTTTGAGCGAAGCGCAAATTAATGGGCATCGCAGTGCTGGCCTAGCCAGAAGAATTCAGTTTGCGCTTAGAGGTTGGGTCTCTCATTTAAAAGCGCCTTAGCTAATTAATCGCTAATTTTAAACGGTGGGTATTGTAACAGGACAAATAAAAAGGCGGTAGAGAAAACATCTCTACCGCCTGCTAATCTGAGCGCCATTATCTGGACACTTCTCCCTTCGACTTTTTTTAGTCTTTATTATTTTTATTATTATCAGTCCGTATTGTTATTATTTTTACGTTCCTTGTTACATTCCATTTTGTTTTTATTATTAAACTTCCATGAGTTTTTTATTATTTTCGGTCATCCTGACACTTTTTTATTATTTCCTTTAGTAGCACTAATCTTATGCTAAGTAGTCATGCCGCGTTACTTTCCTTGATAGTTATTTCCGTTTTGTTATTGTTGTTTTGCGACAGTGGTTAATTTACTCGTTAATGATTTTGTTACAACTGGTTTATATAACTTTTATTATCTTTATTACATTGAGATATAAAAATAAACATAAATTACAATAAGTTAATCAATAATAAAAAATAAAAAGAAGACTTTTCTTACAACCAGACATGGTCAATGTCTTACATTAAAACGGACGATATCGTTAATTTTTGACACAAAAAAAGCAGCCTTGGCTGCTTTTTTTAACACATTGTAGTTTATTTATTATTAACTGCTAAATAAATACGACTTTAGTGTAAGCCACCTAAATACTGAGAAAGTACTTCGATGTCTTTATCTGTTAATTTTTTTGCAATATCGCCCATCATGCCATTTAAGTCATTATGACGAGTACCATCACGGAATTTTTCAAGTTGAGCCTTGATATATCCTGGATGCTGAAAAGAAATTTTTGGAAACTTAGCAAGTGACGAGCCATTACCACGTGGGCCATGACATGCTGCACATGATGGAATTCCACGTTCTGCATCGCCTGCTTTAAAAAGCATCTCGCCAACTTCAACAACATCTTTAGGTGTAGCACCTTCAGTCATGTTCATTGAAGAAAAATAAGCAGCTAGATCTTTCATGTCTTGCTCGCTAAGTGGCATAGCCATAGCGCTCATTACTGGATCCATACGCCCTTCTTTGCCGCCTGACGTCATACCTAATTTTAAATCCTGAAGTTGCTTGAGGATATAATCTGGATGTTGACCTGCAATTTTAGGGTAAATATTAACCGGCGCATTACCGTCTGGGCCGTGACAAGCCGCACACGTTGCTGATTTTTCTTTACCTGCGTTTACATCGCCATCAAATGCTGTTGCGTTGCTTGCTGACAACGCACCAAGCAATATTGTTAAAGATAGTGCTATTTTTTTCATGGTGAATTCTCTGTTTCCGACCCTGTATCATCTACAATCGTGATGTTGTAATACATATATTCTACACGATAATAAATTCTCTGGCACGTTTTCTACACATATTAAGCTTATAATTTACAGGGTTTTGACTTAGATTAAGCTTTAACATGTTTTAAATGTACCATAGGTGCTGTTTTTAGGTGGTTAAATACGCTTTTTAATACATCCTTTATAGTATAAAATACGCGCCCTGAGTGAATTTGGTTTACTCAACGTTATTTATTTAAGTTTTAGGAGAGCCTGTGCTCAAATCTCGTATCAAATATAATACTGCGTCTTTCGTAACAAGCGCTCCCGACATTACTAAATTACCTGCTGATACGGGAATTGAAGTTGCGTTTGCCGGTCGTTCCAACGCAGGTAAGTCGAGTGCATTAAATGCATTAACCGATCAGAAGCTAGCACGTACAAGTAAAACACCTGGACGTACTCAGCTAATCAATACATTCGATTTAGCTGATGTTGACGATATGCGCCTTATCGATTTACCAGGCTATGGTTTTGCTAAAGTACCAATCGAAATGAAAAAGAAATGGCAAAAATCGCTAGGCGAATACCTACAAAAGCGTCAAAGCTTAAAAGGTATTGTTATTTTAATGGATATTCGTCATCCATTAAAAGATTTAGACCGCGATTTAATTAATTGGGCTATTGGTAGTGAGATTCCAGTATTGGCACTATTAACTAAAGCCGATAAATTAAAGCAAGGCCCTCGTAAATCACAAGTACTGCAAGTTCGTCGTGAATTAAGCACGCTTGATGGGGATATTACAGTTCATGCATTTTCATCATTAAAAGGCACGGGTTTACCAGAAGTAGCTAAAAAACTAGATGAATGGTTTTTAGGTCCTGTTATTGCTGTACCACCTACCGATGAAACAATCACAGACGAAACTAACCCAGAGGCTTAAACGCTGGCGTTACGATAAATAAAACTGCTTTCCTGCAGATTTAATAAAATAGCCGAGCTTATCAGACTCGGCTTTTTCAGCCCACTGATAATATACGCTTCGCGCAACACGCGCACTACAGCCATAAGGTAGCTTTAGATAAGGCACTTTTGACCCTTTATAGTCTTTTATAACTAAAGGCTGCTGAGCGCTCACCAACCACTGCCTAGCTAAATTATCAATACAGCACAACACCTGCCCTTGCACTGTATTTTCAAAACGCCAATCAACAATAATAAACGGCGCATCATCAACCGTTATTGTTATTTTTTCGACAGGTGTTTTTAAATAAAATTGCTCACCTTCTTTACATAGAACAGAAGCAAACAGCTTCACCATGGCTGGGCGTGTTATTTCGCTGCCATCGTAAAACCATTTCCCCTCATGATTAATGACAATTGGCAGTTCACCACAATGATTAGGCTGCCAACTATCAAAAGGTTTGCTTGGCTCGCTTAATTGCTTGCTAAGCTCACTTAAAGAAATCACTGTTTTTTAAGTGTAATTGCAAATGTAACAGGCACTGCTGTTGCAATTGAAGGTAAGCCCGCTAGCTCTTGCAGCTTTTTAACGCCTTCGGTTACACCAAAATCATCACTATTAATAATAATAGGTGTTAATGATGATACCGTTAAATCACCACTTTGCGTGCTGTTAACGAGTACATCAATTGCCAATGGCTTTTTATTACCGTGAAAATCAAGCTCAGCTTTAATACCCTTCAATACATATTGACCAGGCTTTTTAATATTGCTCAGTTCTTTAGTTAAATTTGCAGTTAAAACAGCATTGGGGAATTTAGCGGCTTCGAATAAAAATGTCGTTAAACGCTCATTACGAATAGGAATTAGAGTTTCGGCTGATGTTAAATCAACATTAACGCTAAACTCGCCTTTATCAGAAAGCATACCTTCAAGGTTGGTAAAATGGTGAGCTTCAGCAATCGAATCTTTTTTAATTGAAACAAAGCTTAATTGGCTTTTATCATTCACTAGCTGCCAATTGGCCTGAGCAACATTAGAAATAACTAAACTTGATAAAGAAAAACCTGCAATAGCTAATGCTTTAAACATAACGCACTCCTTAGTAATAAAATGAAAAGAATAAAAATAATATCACTTCGATGGTATCACCTGCGATGTACCCAAACCACCTCGAAATGACGAATGAATAATACAATTGGTATAGCGCAATAAAGAATTAATTAGATAGGATTTTCAGGCGTAAAACAAAAAACGGCCCACCAAACAAGTTGGTAGGCCGGTATAGCAAACTGGGGAGAAGCTATCAATTTGTTGCACCCTTTCAGATGCATCATCAACAGGATGTCCTACAGGATAGGACAGGCGGGACTTTAACAAAAGCACGCATTAAAATACAATCATATTCCTGTAAAACAGCTCGAATTGACGAACATATAACTATTTAATACAAATAGTTGCTTAAATTAACCTTATTTTAACTAAAGCTTGCATATACCTGATTGAATCACTGTTATTCGCCATTTTTATTAAACATAAAAAAAGCGCCAAAAGGCGCTTTAATTAAAATGCTCAAATTACATTAATGGGCTTGTTCCCAGTTGTCACCTTCATCAGCTTCAACTATAAGTGGTACATCTAGCGCAGCAGCTTGCGACATCAGTTCACAGATGTGTTTTGTGTATTGTGGTGCGCAGTCTGTTTTGATTTCAAATACTAATTCATCGTGCACTTGCATAAGCAGCTTAATTGTATTTGGCGCTTGTTCGTGTACCCAGCGGTTAACGCTCAGCATTGCCTTTTTAATAATATCGGCGGCAGTACCTTGCATTGGTGCGTTTATAGCAGCACGTTCGGCTCCTTTTCTGCGCGCCCCATTACGTGCGTTTATTTCTGGTAAATGTAGGCGACGACCAAATATTGTTTCAACGTAGCCATTTTCAGCTGCTTTTTCGCGTGTTGTTTCCATGTACTCTAATACACCGGGAAAACGCTCAAAGTATTTATCTATGTAATGCTGCGCTTCGTGGCGTGGCACATCTAGCTGACGTGCTAAACCAAATGCCGACATACCGTAAATTAAGCCAAAGTTTACTGCTTTCGCCTTACGGCGCATATCGGTAGTTACATCATCAAGCTCTACACCAAATACTTCAGCGGCAGTTGCACTATGTACATCTAAGCCGTTAGCAAATGCATTTAATAGACCTTTGTCTTGTGAAAGATGCGCCATAATACGCAGCTCAATTTGACTGTAATCGGCAGCAACAATTTTATAACCATCTGCGGCTATAAACGCTTCACGAATACGACGTCCTTCTTCTGAACGAATAGGAATATTTTGTAAATTAGGATCAGTTGAACTCAAGCGCCCCGTAGCCGTAATTGCCTGATGATAAGACGTATGTACACGCTGGGTTTTCTCATTCACCATTAATGGTAATTTATCGGTATACGTTGATTTAAGCTTTGATAAACCACGATGCTCTATAATTACTTTAGGTAGCGGATAATCATGAGCAAGTTCTTGCAGTACTTCTTCTGCGGTAGAAGGTGCACCTTTAGGCGTTTTTTTAATAATAGGCAGCCCAAGCTTTTCAAACAACAGTACTTGTAGCTGTTTTGGAGAACTTAAGTTAAATGGTTCGCCTGCTATTTCAAACGCTTCTTTTTCAAGCTCAATTAAACGCTCGCCTAAACGTTGGCTGTGCGCTGCAAGCATATTGCTATCTATCGCAACACCGGTGCGTTCAATATCAGAAATCACACTAATAAGTGGCATTTCTATATCTTCAAATACCGATTTTAGCTTTTCATCAGCTGCTATTTTTGGCCAAAGCACTTCGTGTAAACGCAAAGTAATATCGGCATCTTCAGCGGCGTAAGGCGCTGCTTTTTCAAGTTCTATTTGGTTAAAGGTAAGTTGCTTTTTACCTTTGCCAGCAATATCTTCAAAGCTAATATTTTTATGACCTAGGTATTTAAGTGCTAGCGAGTCCATATCGTGACGCGTGCCTACACTATTAAATACATACGACTCAAGCATAGTGTCAAACTTAATACCATTTAGCGCAAAGCCTGCATTCGCTAATACGCTTTTGTCATATTTAAGGTTTTGCCCTACTTTAGCTTTGTTTTCATCTGCCAAAATTGGACCTAGCTTTTGCATTACAAATTCAAGGCTTAATTGCTCAGGCGCACCTGGGTAGTCATGCGCTACCGGTAAATACACAGCTTCACCCGCTTTTACGGCAAAGCTCATACCCACCAATTGCGCTTTCATGTAATCAAGGCTGGTTGTTTCAGTATCAAATGCAAATAACTCAGCACTATTTAATTGATTTATCAGCGTATCAAATTGCGCCTCAGTTAAAATAGTTTCGTAATGAGCATCTTCTACTTTTGGTAATTCAGTGGCTTGGGTAGGTACAGCTAAATGTGTTTCAGCATCTTTAGGATTATCAAGTAATTCAGCTAACCAACGACGGAATTCGCACTCACCATATAATGCAATTAATTCGTCTTTGTTAGGCTCTTGAAGTTTGAATGTATCAAGATCAGATTCAACTTCAACATCACACTTAATTGTCGCAAGTTCGTAGCTTAAAGGCAGATGATCAAGAGCAATTGCTAACTTTTCGCCTATTTTACCTTTAATCTCACTGGCGTGATCCATTACACCTTGAAGAGAACCATATTTTTCTAACCATTTAACTGCAGTTTTAGGACCACAGCCTTCAACACCCGGAATATTATCGACCTTATCACCCATTAATGCTAAGTAATCAATAATAAGTTCAGGGCCTACACCAAACTTTTCAACCACGGTAACGGGATCTGAAATACTGTCAGTCATCGTGTTTATTAGCGTAACGTGTTCATTAACAAGCTGTGCCATGTCTTTATCGCCAGTAGAGACGAGTACATGTCGTTTTTGCTCTGACGCTATACGTGCAAATGTACCAATAACATCATCAGCTTCAACGCCTTCAATACTAATTAGCGGAAAGCCCATCGCTTTAATAATACTGTGTATTGGTGCTATTTGAGTGCGTAAGTCATCCGGCATAGGCGGACGATTTGCCTTATACTCGCTATACATATCGTTACGGAACGTTTTACCTTTAGCATCAAATATAACCACCATATGTGAGGGATCGTATTGTCTGATCAAGCTTTTAAGCATGTTGATCACGCCATAAATAGCGCCCGTAGCTTCACCTTTAGAATTAGTTAAATGCGGCGGAGAATGATAAGCACGAAATAAATATGACGAGCCATCAACTAAAATAAGTGGGTTTTCGGGGATCTGAGCCATGGTGAATTTGGATCCTAAATGCAAAAAATTAAGGTAATTATAAGCATGCCATAAGGTAGTAAATAAAACGACAGTGAATTACTGCTTATCGTGTTATTAAAACTATAGCAAGCTGTGGATAAGTGTGTAGATAACAGCCACGAGCTATTCTTCCAAAGCATTATAAAATGCCTAGAAAATACTTTAACTGTATGTTTTAGTTTAAAAAAGATAATACGAGGTTCTTTTTTTATTATTTTAAACCAATGTGGAAAAAGGTTTTCTAACGACTGCTTGTGTTGTTATTCACTTTGATTATTCGCGTCCATTTAAATAACCGGAGGAGTATTCTAGCACAATGGATCGAAGATCATAGCGATCCTTTATAATTTTTTTAAAGGCAAAGTGATCGCAAATGGCATAAACCGCAATACAACTTGCATAGAGAATGATTTTTGTACTAAAAATTTATTTTCGCGAGAAATTTTGAGCATGTTAGACTTCATCCGATCGACTTATAAAAAAGACTTTAGGGGCACAAAAGCATGAAAAACGTAGCGGTAATATTAGCAGGGTCTGGTGTGTACGATGGTAGTGAAATTAATGAAGCAATTTTAACTTTATTACATATAGCCAAAAATGGCGCAACTTATCAGTGTTTTGCACCGGATATTGAACAACTTCATACCATTAACCATTTAACGGGCGAAGTAATGCCTGATAAACGTAATGTATTAACAGAAGCGGCTCGTATTGCACGGGGTGACATTAAATCGCTGCTTGAACTAGACGTAACTCAGTTTGACGCATTAATTGTACCTGGCGGTTTTGGCGCTGCAAAAAACTTATGTGACTTTGCAATTAAAGGCGCAAAAGCAAATATTAATGAAGACGTACTTAATGCTTGTAAATCATTTGCAAAAGAAAATAAGCCTGCTGGTTATATGTGTATTGCACCCGCTTTGATCCCATTTATTTACGATAACGCTGTACTTACTATTGGTAACGATGCAGAGACAGCACAAGCGCTAAGCACATTAGGCGCTAAACATATAAATTGTGCAGTAGATGATGTTGTTATTGATCAGCCAAATAAGCTAGTTACAACCCCAGCTTATATGCTTGCGCAATCAATTATTGAAGCCGATGCAGGGATCGAAAAACTAGTTAGTAGCGTATTATCAATAAATTGATCTTAGGATCTAAAAGTTAATTGTATGACTGTTTGCACTTATTAAATTGCTTAACAAAAAACAGTAAATAATTAAATTTTATTGCGTTAACGCAAAAAGTAGTCAGTTTTATTAATAAAAACGCCTCTTAGCATTTTATAAATTGGCTCAGAGAGTTATAATCGGTTTAATTTCCGTCATCTTTAATCGTGATTGATCACGTTCAAATCGAAGTGAGCAAGGCAAAATGAAAAAATTAACAGCTGCAGCATTATTAATGCTAGCAACCACTGCATACGCACAGCCATATGATAACTCTATGACTGAAGATGCAATTAAAGCACGTCTCGCGCCGGTTGGTGCTGTATACCTTGAAGGCGATAAAGCTGCTGTAGCAGCGACGCCTACAGGCCCTCGTTCTGGTGAGCAAGTGTATCAAGGTGCATGTTTTGCATGTCACGGTACTGGTGCACTAGGCGCGCCTAAATCGCCTGACGATTGGGCTCCACGTATAGCTAAAGGTAAAGACACTTTACTTGAGCATGCACTAAATGGCTTTAATGCGATGCCTCCAAAAGGCACCTGTATGGATTGTTCTGATGATGAGATAAGCGCTGCTATCGACTTCATGACATCTAAGTAAATACAGCTGAAATACACAAAAAAGGTTTACTTCGGTAAGCCTTTTTTAATACCTAAAATAGTGTTTCTAGCCAGTATGATAGTACGAATATCAACTTGACGATAAGCGCTAAAAGTGAAAGTATAAGGCTAATAACTATACAATAAAAATAGCCGGTTAGATCATTGGAAGATAAACTCTCAGTATCGAGTAAATTGGCGTATCAAAATAAACGTCTAAAAACATTACTCAATAAATACAAACAATCACATCACTTACAAAATGCGCTGATACAATTATCAGAGCAAGCAAGTACTGTTGCCGAGCTAACCCTACTTTATCCCGCTATCCACGACATTTTACAAAAATATGTGCCGAGTAAAAGTTTTTATGTGGTGCTATTAAATCAATACAGTCAATCGTTAGAACTTTCTTACTTTTCAGATGAAAAAGATGGTATTGCCGTCGCCCTTAACCAATCAAATAGCTTTGATGAAGGCGCCACTGGTTATGTATTTAAACAGGGTAAAACCACATGTTTTACCAAGCAGCAAATGCAAAATGCCGCAGCAGAAGGCTTATTTAAAGCATTAGGCACTCCAGCAGAGCATTGGGTAGGTGTACCGGTTTACCAAGAACATAATATTATCGGTGTTTTAGCAGCGCAAAGTTACGATACAAAACAAGGCTATAGCTCACAACAAATACAGTTACTTGAGTTTATGTCGCTTTATTTAGCAACTGCAATAGAGCGTGTAAAAAAACGAGAGCTCCTTGAGTCAGAAGTTAAAATTCGTACCCGAGCACTCACTCAAAGTAACGACGCGTTAAACCTTGAAATAGAACAACGCAAACGCGCACTTCAACGCCAACAAATTCTGTTTAAAATATCTGAAATAGCAACGCAAGCTAAAAACCTTGATGATGCTTACTTTAAGATACATGAAATAATAAAAACAATTACCTACGCAGAGAACTTATATATTGCACTTTACGATAAAGAGTCTGGCTGGATAAGCTTCCCTTATTGTGTAGATGAATTTAAAGAAAACACACAACCAAGACGCTTTGCTAAAGGTTATAGTGAACTGGTAATAAGCACTGAAGAAACGCAACTTATACACCCGTGTAGAGCAAAAGAATTAATAGAAAGCGGTGTAGTACAAAGAGCTAAGCCTGTACAAAAAGAGCAAATGGCCACTAGTTGGTTAGGCGCTCCACTTAAAACAGCTCAAGGTGTTATCGGTCTTATTGTTTGCCAAGCTTACGATAACAAACATATTTTCAGCCGGGATGATTGCGAGTTAATTACCTTTGTATCTCATCAAATTGCAGCGGTTTTACAAACAAAGCTCACCAATCAAGCGATTGCAAAAAGCCATCAAGAACTCGAATTTAGAGTAAACGAAAAAACCAAAGAACTGCGTCAAACAAATCTGCACTTACAAATGCAAATAGATGAGCGTAAAAAAATAGAGCAGCAGCTTTATCACGACGCACATCACGACTCTCTTACTAGCTTACCTAATCGCAGCCTCTTTTTAACTCAGCTTGAAAAAACACTACAACATTATCAGCGCTTTCCTGAACATAATTTTGCTGTTTTATTTATTGATTTAGATAAGTTTAAAGACATTAACGACCAGCTTGGTCACCATGCTGGCGATCAGTTTTTAATTAACGTTAGTGAGTTATTTGCCCAGTGTATACGCGAACATGATTTACTAGCACGCTTAGGTGGCGATGAGTTTGTTATTTTATTAACGCACTTAACTGAGCCTCAACAAGCAGAAGATGTTGCCAATCGTATTATCGACTTAATGGAAAAGCCTTTTTTCCTTAAAGGCGAATCACTTCAAAGTGGTGCTAGTATAGGAATAACCTACTCAAAGAAAAGCTATACGCATACGGATGAAATTATTCGTGATGCCGATGCTGCAATGTATCACGCTAAAAACTCCGGAAAAAATCGCTACGAGCTATTTCATCCGCTATTAACGCAATCAATACCTGCGCAGGCACTAAAAGCACAACATCACCTTGATATATTGCCTATGAGTTTTAGAAGCTCAGAAATAATTACTCTTGATGAACAACATCAGTCTGAATCTTTATTTGAAGCATTTGGTGAACACCCAATACTTGGCTTTACTAGCTTTGATATTTTGAAAAAGTTTGCATCAGATAAAGAACAGCACCTCGAGATAGAGTTACAGTTATTACAACGCGCTTATGCACAAGCAATTACCGCAAATGTAACTATGGCGCTGGTTCCTTGCTCTGGTTTACTACTCGAGGAGCACGAATTTGTTTTATTTACAGATACGCTAAATAAACAACAAGGACATAGCCAGCTCTGTTTGCTATTTGATGAGCAAGAAATTCGTCACGCAAGCGCAACACAAATAGAAAACCTCAAAAAGCTATCACAACTTGGTTATTCAATTGGTTTAAACAATTTCGCTAAAGATCGATGCGAACTTAATTTACTAACCGATATTAATTTTGACTATCTGCTACTTAGCTCGACCTTTAGTAAACGTGTTTTACAACAAGAAAGTTACGATTTTCAGCTACAGGGCGTGCTTGCAATTACAAAGCTCAAAGCAATGAAAGTCATTGCTAAAGGCCCATCAATACTTAATTTTAGAGCTTTACTAGACAAGCACGGTTTGGCATTTTTTTTGGGAAAACAACACGCTCTAGTGTGTTCTGAGTTACCTGAAATACAAGCAACCCAGTCTTTATAAAATTAGCCTGAGGTATTACTCAGGCTTTTTAAACATTGCACGAAGGTTAGCGACTCTTGCTTGGCCTTTTTCCATTCGCTCTGCTTGCGTATTTGGCGCCTTTTTATTTTCAAACGCGAGATCGTCCTGCGGTAACTCTTGTACAAATCGGCTTAACTCAGTTTGTGAGGTTTCACCAAATTGACGACGTATTTTTGCATAAGTAAGTGTTAACTCCTGCTGTGCACGAGTAATACCAACATAAGCTAAGCGGCGTTCTTCATCTACGTTATCTTCATCAATACTTACCTGATGCGGAAGTAAGCCCTCCTCCATACCTACCATAAATACGTATGGGTACTCTAAGCCCTTAGATGCATGCAGTGTTGATAAGTGCACCGCATCGGTTTCATCTTCTTCTTCGTTACGCTCAAGCATGTCGCGAAGGGTTAGCTTGCTAACAACCTCGGCTAATGTCATTGGTTCGTTGTCGGCATCACCGGTCAACATATCGGTGATCCAACGATACAACTCAGATACGTTTTTCATACGCATTTCAGCGGCTTTAGCACTCGGTGACGACTCGTACAAATATGCCTCGTAATTAATATTACGCACTAAGTCTTTAACAGCTTCGAGCGTATCACCGCGTACTGCGTTATCTGATAGCTCAACAACCCAGCGTGCAAACCCAGCAAGCGCATTAAAACCACGCCCTTTTAGTCTGTAGCCTAAATCGTTATCAAAACAGGTAGCAAATAAGCTCATGTGCTTTTCGTTAGCAAGCGTACCAAGCTTTTCAAGTGTAACCGTGCCTATTTCGCGTCGCGGTGTATTTACGATACGTAAAAATGCATTGTCATCATCTTGATTAACTAGCAAACGTAAATACGCCATAATATCTTTAATTTCTGAACGAGCGAAAAACGACATCCCGCCACTAATTTTATAAGGGATACGGTTACTCATTAATGACTTTTCAAAGCCACGTGCTTGATGATTACCACGATATAAAATCGCGTAATCTTTATAGCTGGTTCGCTTCATAAACTTATGTGAAATTATTTCAGCAACCACACGCTCAGATTCATGCTCTTCATCGCGGCACCCTATTACTTTAATCGGCTCACCATAACCTAGTTCACTAAATAACTTTTTCTCTATGTCATGTGGGTTATTCGCAATTAAAATGTTAGCCGCTTTTAGTATTCGCCCTGCACTTCGATAGTTTTGCTCAAGCTTTATAAGTCTAAGCCCTGGGTAGTCTTTACCTAGTAGCACTAAGTTTTGCGGGCGAGCACCACGCCATGAGTAAATTGATTGATCGTCATCACCTACCACAGTAAAACGGGCACGCTCGCCTACTAGCAATTTAACAAGTTGATATTGGCTTGTATTGGTATCTTGATACTCATCCACCAGCAAATATTTAAAGCGTTGCTGCCAGCGCTCACGAGATGTGGCGTTATTAGTAAGTAACAAAGTAGGGATCATAATTAAATCATCAAAATCTAGTGCGTTATAAGCACGTAGCTGATTTTGATAGCGAGCATACAGCTGTGCAAACAATGCCTTTTGCGCATCACGCGCTTCGCGTATTGCTTGCTCTGGCAGTACTAATTCGTTTTTCCAACTACCAATTTCCATTTTAAGTAGTTTGAGTAAGTCCTTGTCTTTTTTTAGCTCATCTTCGGTGAGCTCACTTAGAAGCTGATTGGTATCTTGATCATCAAATAACGAAAAGCCGGGTTTAAACCCTAATGTGCTTAACTCTTTTTTTATTATTTCTAAACCGAGTGTATGAAACGTTGATACCCATAAACCTTTAGCGTCTTGCTTTCCGAGCGTTTGCAGTACTCGTTCACGCATTTCTTTGGCTGCTTTATTGGTAAAAGTAACAGCGGCTATATTTCGCGCTTTGTACTCACATTTTTTCACTAAATAAGCGATTTTATTCGTAATAACACGGGTTTTACCAGAGCCTGCGCCTGCGAGTACTAAGCATGGACCACTAATATATTTTACGGCTTCATCTTGTTTAGGATTGAGTTTCATAACGACCAAAGAAATTTAAAAGACGCGCAATTTTAACGTAACCATTACTGCGAGCATAGCAATTGCCTTAATTAATTAAGGTAAAGATGATCATGTGTTAAATACCGTGGGTATAAGGTAATATTAGTTATTATTATTTTAGGCCGCATCGAAGGGACAAATATGATCAACCCAGCAAAACTTGAAGAAATTGCTAAGCAAATTACTAGCAATATGCCACAAGGTGTAAAAAACCTAGCAGAGACACTCGAAGGTAAAACAAAGCAAGTTTTACAAAACAAGCTTGCTGAGATGGATTTTGTGAGCCGTGAAGAATTTGATGTGCAAAGCCAAGTACTTATTCGTACTCGCGAAAAACTAACCGAACTTGAAGCTAAAGTTGCATTGCTTGAGCAACAACTTAGCACCAAACCTGACGCTGAATAATTATACCAATTGCATTAGATTAGTGTTCTATTATAGCGATAAGAAAATAGCTCAATAACAAGGCTAAAATTGTGGTACATAGTTGTTCTATATAAATAATTTTTAACGTAGTTAGTGAGTTATTTAATACGCTAGAATGATCATTTTTTTAATAAAATTGGTATTAATTTAGTGTACAAAAAAGGCAGCTTAGGCTGCCTTTTGCGTTTTACTAAGTTTATTCAAATAGCTCATCTAGCACATAATAAAATAACTTAGCCTGCTGCGCTAAACTCACACTCAGCATTTTTTGCGCAACTTGCTCGCCAGTTATTGGTTTGTAACGCTTTAAAAACGGAAGTCGCGTAATAACAGGAAAAATAATACTGCCTATCTTTTCTGCCACTCTAAATTGCTCACGATCACCTAATAATAAAGAGGGTTGTAAAATACTTATTTTATCAAAAGGGAGTGCTTTAATATGTTGCTCAAGCTCACCCTTCATTTTCAAATAAGCACTATTACTGTGCGTGTTCGCCCCGCTTGATGACACTAAGCAGTAATGCGTAACACCATTACATGCCGCTAACTGCGCCGCTATAAACTGATAATCAAAATCTACTTTACGCTGAGCTTGTGTAGAGCCCGCCCGTTTACGGGTTGTGCCCAAACACGAAAACAATACGTCACCTTTAAAAAGCTCAACGTATTGAGTTAATTTTTCAAAATCAATAACGTGATTAACTAGCTTTGCGTGTGTAATAGGCAAAGCCCGACGACTTAACGTAACCACTTTGGTATAACGATCGCTATTAAGTAGCTTATGTAGCAACTCATTACCGACCAAACCTGTAGCACCTATTAATATCGCCGTTTTAGTCATAAATTTATTTATTTTCGCCCACTTTATTAAGTACGTGCTGCACTGCTTTTTTGTAGCTTTGCGTTTCTTCACTCGCGCACGTTACTACAGATTCTAAATCATGAAGATGGCCGTTTTCTAAACCATAAACCCAACCATGAACGCTTAGCTCTTGGCCGCGTTCCCACGCATCTTGCACAATGTTAGTACGGCATACATTACGTACTTGCTCAATTACATTTAGCTCAATAAGGCGGCTTAAACGTTCGCTTTCTGGCATTGCATCAAGTTGTTCAAGATGCTTTTCTTTTACATCCCCTACATGGCGTAGCCAATTATCAATAAAGCCAAATTTTGCATTGTTTAAAACGGCTTGTACGCCACCACAGCCATAGTGACCTACTACCATGATATGTTTTACTTTTAAAACCTCTACAGCGTACTGCATAACCGACAAACAGTTATGGTCAGTGTGTACAACCACGTTTGCAACGTTACGATGCACAAATAATTCGCCTGGTAATAAATCAACTATTTGATTAGCAGGTACACGAGAGTCTGAACAACCAATCCATAAATACTCTGGATTTTGTTGCATAGATAAAATTTTAAAAAACTCAGGATCAGCTTCGCTTGTACGTGCAGCCCAACGTTTATTGTTATCGAATAAATTTTTTAACTTTCTCATTGCATCTCTTATTAAGTCGAGGACGGAAATTTAATGGATATTAGCAAGAATCAAAATATTACGAGGCGTTAACTGCTTTTCACAAAACGTTTTAACGCTTACTTGATAGCCTTGCTGTTGCAAATATAAAGCACGATCGAGCACAAGCCAAACTTCAATTGCTCTTCTGAACACATGTCGAACCAGTTCAACTCGGTCAGTTATTTTTTTTCGAGCAACCCCAACATCTAAATATTTATTATAATCAGTATCTTGAGGTAGGTTTATTGCCTTTTTGTCTGCAGCCCATGCACAAAATGATTTAAACGAATCTGAGAATATAGCTTTGTTAACCGAAGGTACGCTTACATAATATTGCTCGCCAGTAATTGATTTTCTAAGTGCGTCAAAACCAAGTCGCCATTCTAGTTCTGTTTTACGTACTTTTTCCAGACGAGAAGGCGCTGTGACAGTTTCTTGTAATGCGAGCTTTAAATCGCGATGCGTTAGGTTAAGCTCACTTTGGTTTGCAACCTCACTCATTACACGGTACTCATTAGCCGTAAATAAATGATAGCAACAAGGTGAAAAGCTAATTTGCTGTACTTTCGCTAAACTTGCTTGGCGCATAAATGCTTGGTGCAAACCACCACATGCGTGTAGCGCTACGGCATGCATATCAGCATTAAAAAATTGAGTGATATCGTCTTTTAATACATCTGCTTGGCTAAAATGCATTGCCAAGCCTTGTTGCTGTGCACTTTTTTGTCCTTGCTCGCATAAGCTTTGTTGCAGTTCAATACTATGCACATCACTTGCGCCATTAAAAGCAAGCATTCGCCCTAAGTGTCCTTTACCCGCACACCACTCTAAAACTGGTTGCTTAGTAGTAGGTAGTGCAGATACAAAATCTTGTAACTGATCAAACTTACGACCTTTAATGCCGTTACTTATCCAAAACGGATAATCAGCTCGAGAGTGTGCAGAGCTAGGTAAATCACATAGCTTAGCAAGTTCATCAAGTTGGTTTATGTGTTGGCTAAAAAATTGGTATAGCTGATTTTGATCGTTATCAAGAACGGTTACCTGATCATCAGTTAGTTCGCTAAGCATGCCTTGCAGCTCTGGCCAAGGAATAGTGTCAAAATCAAATGCGGTGCACTGCCAATACTGACGATGGCGCATTAAAAGTGAATCAAGTGCAAAAAATTGCTCAGCTAAAGTCATAACAGCTTAAAAAATAAAAAGACAATTAATTATATCAGCTCAGTGAGTTCTCATTAAGCAGTTATTTTTGGCTAAAGATCAGCCGTAAATACAAAGGTATTGAAATAATACTCACCAGAATAGCTGCTATGAGCATCCATGATAATTGCATCTTTTCAGGCTCTTGGTATTTATAAATAAAGTGAGATTTCACTTCGTCAAATTCGTTTTGCTGTATGCCATATAAGTCAGCAATTAAACGCCACTTTGCTATCGACATATGCCCTAAACTTGTAGTGGGTGGGGTTATATAACTTTTTAGTACTTCAGCCTCAAAGGCGAGCTGATGAAAGCTCTTACTCGGTGCATAGTTTTGCTGGGTGACTGCAATGGCTTCATCCATATTCATCATTGCATAGCGCCAACCTTTTAGGCTCGCTTGGTAGAATTTTTCGACCGTTTGTGGATTTTGCTTAAGCATGTTTTCGCTGGTAAATAAAATGTCGCTATATACATCCATACCATAACGCTGTGGGCAAACAAGCCGATGAGCTACGCCTTGTTGAGTCATATAATAAGGCTCTGTAGTAACATAAACTTGCATAGCATCTAGCTTGTTTTCAATCCAAGCCTGGTTAAAATTTTCGCCATTGTAAACTTTGAGTTTATCTACATCAACGCCACTGCGTTTAAGCATAATAAGTAGCTCGGTGCCATCATTTTTGCTCACCGCAGTGATACGTTTATTAACAAAGTCACGTGGATGAAAAATATCAGACGTGTCTTTTACCATCCAGCAGTAAGGTGAAAATTGTAATAAGGCAGCCATAGCAACAAGAGGTTGGCCATTTATACGTTGCTGTAAAATACCAGAATGCCCTACACCAAATTGTGCCTCGCCACTGGCGACAGGACCAAAGGTATCAGGTTTCATTGGATTAGCTTGTTCAATGGTGACATCGAGGCCCGCTTCATTATAAAAGCCTTTTTGCTTTGCCATATAATAACCGGCAAACTGAAACTGATGTGTCCATTTTAGCTGTAATGTGACAGATTCTTGCGCCGCGATATGGCTACAAAAAAAGCACAATCCAATGATTAATCCTTTAAATAGCAACTAGGTGCCCTCAAAAAGTATGACGATTACCTGTAACTATATGTAAAACGTGTAATAAAGCAAGCACCCGAGTAAGGTGCCTGTCTTTAAAGAAGAATTATACTGAGGCGAGTTTTTCGGCTTTTTCTGCTTGCGGTTTTGATGTTAAAAATTGGGTAAAACACGGATTTTGTGTTTCATCTTGTACACTGTAACCTAGGCGATTCAAATGCTCGTTAAACATCTCGTACTGACTCGGCTCAATAGCAAAACCTGCCAGTACATTCCCCATCGAACCACCGTGATTACGATAATGAAATAAGGTAATGTTCCAATTGCTGCCTAAAGTATCTAAGAAGCGTGCAAGCGCACCCGGATACTCAGGAAATTCAAAACGCAATAAACGTTCATGTAATTGCTCTGGTGCTTTTCCGCCAACCATATAACGCACATGTAATTTAGCGAGTTCGTTATCCGACAAATCACAAAATTGATAATCGTTATTTGTTAAGTCTTGCTTTAACTCATTAAGCTCTTGCTCGCCTTGGCGCAGGGCAATACCTACAAATATTTGCGCTTCACCAGGTCCTGCATAACGGTAGTTAAATTCAGTAATAGCACGGCCACCTAAAGAAGCACAAAACTGTTTAAAACTGCCTTTTTCTTCTTTAATAGTAACGGCTAATAGCGCCTCGTTTTTTTCACCCAGCGCAGTACGCTCTGCAACATAACGCAGGCGATCAAAGTTTAAATTAGCACCCGACAAAACAGCGGCTAAGTGCAACCCTTTTAATCCCGACTGCTGACTCCACTTTTTAAGCCCAGCCGTTGCAAGTGCACCTGAAGGCTCTGCAATTGCACGCGTAGATACAAAAATATCCTGCATGGCTGCACATATTTCATCGCTAGTAACAGTTACAACTTCATCGCAAAACTTTTGCGCTAAACGAAATGTTTCAGTGCCAATAATTTTAACCGCTACGCCATCGGCAAAACTACCAACGCGATCAAGCTCTACTGGCTTACCGGCTTCAAGTGCTGCTTGTAAACACGCACTTTCGTCGGCTTCTACGCCAATTACTTTTATATCTGGACGCAGCGATTTAATGTAAACCGCCATACCAGCAAGTAAGCCACCACCGCCAACAGGAATAAACACAGCATCGAGTTCGTTTAATTGCTGCATTAACTCGCGCGCTACAGTGCCTTGACCAACAATGACATCCGGATCGTCAAATGGTGGTACAAATATACCGTTACGTTGCTCTGTTAGCTCAAGCGCATAGGCTTTTGCTGCATCAAAATGATGCCCATGTAATACAACTTCACCACCAAGTGCACGCACCGCGCTGACTTTTATTTCAGGCGTTGTTACTGGCATTACAATAGTCGCTTGATGCCCTAAGTGAGATGCACTTAATGCAACCCCTTGAGCATGATTACCCGCAGAAGCAGTGATAACCACTGAGCCTTTAGGTAATTTATTTAATTTGTTATACGCACCGCGTAATTTAAATGAATACACGGGCTGCTGGTCTTCACGCTTTAACCAAACATGGTTACCTAGCTTTTTACTGAGTTCAGCCATTTCGCTAACCTCAGTAACTTTAGCCAAAGGCTCCATGTTTGCTTGAATAATAGCGCGAAAATAATCGAGCTCTTGAGAGACCATAATTAACTAAGCGCCTCCAATTTAGCTAAGTCGCGCACAGCGCCTTTATCAGCACTTGTTGCAAGTAATGCATAAGCCTTTAAAGCAGACGATACATAGCGCTCACGATCAACTGGCTTGTACGCCATTTTTCCGCGTGCTAATTGCTTTTGTTTACGTGCCTCAAGTTCTTCATCGCTTAGCGCTAAAGTGATTTCACGTGTTGCGATATCAATAATGATTTTGTCGCCATTTTCAACATAAGCAATTGCACCACCACTCGCCGCTTCTGGCGATACATGGCCAATTGATAAACCCGAAGTACCACCCGAAAAGCGACCATCTGTAATAAGAGCACACTTTTCAGCTAAGCCTTTTGATTTTAAGTAGCTTGTTGGGTATAGCATTTCTTGCATACCTGGACCGCCTTTTGGTCCTTCATAACGAATAACAACAACATCGCCGGCTTTTACTTCGTTATTTAAAATCCCTTCTACTGAATCATCTTGTGATTCGTATACAATGGCGGTGCCTTCAAAATGTAGCATTTCGTCAACTACGCCAGCACTTTTTACAACACAACCATCAACGGCTAGATTACCCGAAAGCACAGCTAAACCACCGTCTTGGCGAAAAGCATGTTCAACGCTTCGAATACACCCATTCACGCGGTCATTATCGCCTTCATCCCAACGACACTCTTGGCTCATTGCTTTAGTAGTTCGAATGCCCGCAGGACCCGCACGGTAAAATTTGCGCGCTACTTCGTTAGTTGGGTCAGTTGCATCCCATTTTTTAACAAGCTCAGCCATCGTTGACCCTGCGACATGATTCACTGACATATCAACTAAGCCCGCTTTACCAAGCTCGCGTACGACTGCCATCATGCCACCAGCACGGTGGACATCTTCAATATGGTACTCTGGTGTTGCTGGTGCAACTTTACATAAAAACGGTGTTTTACGAGAAAGCGCATCAATGTGCGACATATCAAAATCAACGCCCGCTTCTTGCGCTGCTGCGAGTAAATGTAATACGGTATTTGACGAGCCGCCCATTGCAATATCAACAACCATTGCATTCATAAAGGCTGTTTTGTTAGCAATAGCACGTGGTAATACATCTTGATTATCTTTTTGATAATACTCACGACATAAATCAACAATACGAGCCCCTGCTTCAACATACAGTTGTTTACGGTCTTTATGAGTGGCAAGCGTGGTACCGTTACCCGGAAGTGCTAAGCCTATTGCCTCTAACAAACAGTTCATTGAGTTTGCAGTAAACATGCCTGAACACGAACCACATGTAGGACACGCAGAACGCTCTACTTGTTCTGAATCTGCATCACTTACCGACTCATCTGCACCTTTAACCATGGCATCAACTAAATCAAGTTTAATGTCGATGTTAGCAAGTTTAGTTTTACCCGCTTCCATTGGGCCGCCCGATACAAATATTACCGGTATGTTTAAACGTAGCGCTGCAAGCATCATCCCTGGGGTGATTTTGTCGCAGTTTGAAATACAGATCATCGCATCGGCGCAGTGACCATTTACCATGTATTCAACCGAGTCAGCAATTAAATCGCGTGAAGGCAGCGAATAAAGCATACCGCCGTGTCCCATCGCAATGCCATCATCAATAGCAATGGTATTAAATTCTTTAGGAACTCCACCCGCTTGGGTTATCGTCTCACCCATAAGCTCACTAAGCTGATTAAGGTGTACATGCCCTGGTACAAATTGTGTAAACGAGTTAACTACGGCAATAATCGGTTTACCAAAATCAGAGTCTGTCATACCTGTTGCGCGCCATAATGCTCTTGCGCCTGCACGTTTACGTCCTTCAGTTGTTGTTGCACTTCTTAATTTAGCCATAGTTACCTCAGTTTTTGCCGCAATATAAGCGGGCATTCCTCATTCTAAAATTGGTGAATAACCGAGTGACTCAGTTACTCGTAAATTATTTTTTAATTCGTAATTACACAGCCTGTTGGTGCTGTAAATTTTGTAAAGTGACTTCTTTTACATCCACCAGCTTGTTTAGCTGGCTGGTTAATAGGTGAATAGGTTTATCACTATCTACCGTCATGGCTACGTTGTATAAGCCATCATCCATATTGAGCTGAAAATGCGTTAGTTTAAAACCACGGTGACGCACCACTCGTAAAAAGCGCTCTACCGCTATACTTTGGCTTTTTAATGCAATAGTTAGGCTATGTTTCATTTTGCTTTCTCCGTCATCATTTCGTCGTTAGCAGCCCCAGGTGGTACAAGTGGCCAAACATTTTCTTTATCATCAATACAGGCATGTACTATGTACGGGCCTTTGCTGTTAACTAATGCTGTAATAGCATCATCAACTTGGTTCGCGTGGGTAATTGTTTGCCCTGGAATACCAAATACAGCAGCTAGTTGCACAAAGTCTGGGTTATCCGACAGGTTAGTTTCAGAGTAACGTCCTTCAAAAAAAAGTTCCTGCCATTGGCGAACCATACCCAAGCGCTGGTTATCTAAAATTAATATTTTTACAGGTAAATTATTACGGCGAATCGTGGCCAATTCTTGAATATTCATCATTATTGAGCCATCGCCCGATACAGTGATAACAAAGTCATCAGGGCGTGCTACTTGTGCGCCAATAGCAGCCGGTAAACCAAAGCCCATCGTGCCTGCGCCACCACTGCTTAAATGATTACTCGGGTGAGTAAACTTCATGTGTTGTGCTACCCACATTTGATGCTGACCTACATCGCAACACACAACGCCAGTTTTTGGCATGCGTTGGCTCAGTTGGTTTAATAAGTACGGTGCGTAGACCTTCTCACCTGGGTAGTCGTAACGCCACGCGTGTTTAATATTCATTTCTTTATTTGTGTCACACCACGCTTTAGGTGTTACAAAGCACTCAAGTGCGGGTAACGACGTTTTTAAATCAGCAATTAATGAAGCTTTAGCAGGTTTTCGCTTACCAACTTCAGCAGCATCGATATCTAAATGGATTACTTTAGCTTTAGCTGCAAATTTAGCTAAGTTACCCGTTACGCGGTCATCAAAGCGCGCACCTATACACACAAGTACATCACATTCTTGCACGGCAATATTAGCGGCTTGACCACCATGCATACCTAGCATACCTAAGTAATGCTCGTAGTCAGGTAACACACTGCCTAATGCTTTTAGTGTTGATACAGCAGGCATCTGCGTTTTATTTAAAAACTGCATTAACTCGTCTTGCGCATCAGCGGCTTGTACACCACCGCCTACGTACGCTACAGGCTGTTTAGCCTCACTCAACAATTGATTAGCAATAGCAACTTGCTTTAAATCTAACTCAGGTAAGTATTCATCAGCTGCAAGCCAAGGCTTAAAAGGGACTTGTGCCATTTGAATATCTTTTGGGATATCGACAAGTACAGGACCTGGTCGGCCGCTTTGCGCTAAATGAATTGCTTCTTGTAATATCTCTGCTAAGTCTTCCGCTCGTTCTACCATGTAGCTGTGCTTAGTACACGAAAGCGACATACCTAGTACATCTATTTCTTGAAACGCATCTGAACCAATAGCTGCAGTAGGCACTTGGCCGGTGATCGCCAATAATGGTACTGAGTCCATCATCGCATCAGCAAGGGCAGTTATTAAGTTAGTTGCACCTGGGCCCGATGTTGCAAAACACACACCTAATTTACGCGTGCTGCGAGCATAACCAACAGCTGCAAACCCTGCACCTTGCTCATGGCGAGTAAGGTAGTGTTTGACTGGCGCGCCATACAGCGCATCGTAAATTGGCATAATAGCTCCGCCTGGGTAGCCAAATACTTCATTTACGCCGTGTTTGGCCAATAAGTCGATTGTTAGTTCTGCGCCTGTCATTAATAAACCCTCATTCCTCAGTGACAACCCAATTACATTTTTACGCTAAAAACTTTACCCTTAAAACTAAAAAGCCCTCCGAACGGTTAAGTGCGGAGGGCTTTTTTAATGCTTAAGTTTTTAAAGCACTACGAAGCCCTCGCGGGAATAATCACCACGATAATAATCAGGACTAGGTTAAGTGCGTTTGTAAGCATGTAATTAATACCAAATTTTGTTCGATTATCGCGAAGGTTATTCCTTCGCTCTCTTTTTATATTAGTACCGCGCTAGGCCCTTTAAGTCAACACCAAAGTTAATCTAACAAAAAGACTAAAAGGCAATTTATCAGGTTTTAAAATTCATTATATAAGCTGGTAGTGGTTTTTTTATGCTCTAATTTTATTCTCAGAAATTCACTATTCTTATATCCCTTATTTAAGGTTTGATTAATTTTTGAGAATATTTTTATAAATAAAATTATTTATCACCTTCAGGTAATGCGTAGGTTCCCTTAAGCAGCTCTTAAGTATTATGGCATAGCATGGCGTTGTTATTTAAAACGAGCCTAAATATGAACGTAATTAGCCAAACATCAGCACAAAAAAAGCCAAATCGTAGTAAACGGTTTTACATTCACTGTAGTGCAAACGCCTTTGTAGTGATGATTGCCTGCTATTACTGTTTAGTTATAAACATTCCTTTTATTCAAGGTTCGTTTAGCGCCATCACCTCATTGGCTTCCTTTTCGTGGCTATTTTTACTTTCAGTGCCACTACTTTTGCTATGCCTTTTAATTATTTTCTTTTCGATAGTGTCGGTTAGGTGGTTACTAAAGCCACTTAATTACCTTTTACTGATAATTTCGAGCGCCGTGCTTTACGGCTCATTAAATTACGGCATCGTGTTTGACTATTCAATGATTCAAAACACGTTCGAAACAGATTCAAGCGAAGCGCTGAGCTATTTAAACCCGCAGCTCATAGCCTTTTTACTGTTGTTTTGTGCGTTACCTGTTTTTATATTAAGCAAAGTAAAAATACACTTTACTCGCCCTCATCAAGAAGCGATTAGTCGTATAAAACTTATTGTAGCGTGCTGCTCATTAATTGCTTTAGTGGTCGTAAACTTTTACGCCGACTACGCAGCTACTGGCCGTAATAACCGTATTTTGAAAAAAGAACTCATCCCATTTCAGTATCTCTCTAGCGGTTATAAATACATGCGCGATCAGCTGCTGTATACCAATATGGAATTTAAAAATATAGATGCAACACCCACCCTCATTGCACCCAATACCACCAGCGTAACAGTTATGGTTGTTGGCGAAACCGCACGAGCAGAAAACTTTGCTTATCAAGGTTATAAGCGTAACACCAATCCTTATACACAAAAGTATAATGTGACGTATTTTAATAATGTGGCGTCTTGTGGAACCGCTACTGCAGTGTCTGTGCCGTGTATGTTTTCACTGCAAACACAAGATAACTTTGATCGATTAGCAGCCGACAACCAACAAAACCTGATTGATTTAGCACAACAAGCTGGCAGCGACGTACTGTGGGTTGATAACAACAGCGGCTGTAAAAACGTATGCACCCGTGTTGTTAATATTGATATACCAACCACCCCATCAGCGCTTTGCGATGGAAAATATTGTTTTGATGAAGTGCTTATTGCTCCACTTAAACGCAAACTCGCTAATTTAAGCCAAGCTAACACCGTTATCGTCCTACATATGATGGGCTCACACGGACCAACCTACTTTAAACGCTACCCAGATAAATTTAAGCAATTTACGCCCACGTGCGACAGAAGCGACATTCAAAACTGCTCACTCGATGAATTAGTTAATACCTACGACAACACAATTGCGTACAGCGACTTTGTTAACGCCCAAGTAATTGAGCAATTAAAAACACTGCCAAACAACATAGATAAGCAGTTTTTATATGTCTCTGACCATGGTGAATCACTTGGCGAAGCCGGTGCTTATTTACATGGTTTTCCGTATAGCTTTGCACCTAGCACACAAACGCATATTCCTCTTTATATGTGGGCTGATGAGCATAATCAGCGCATTACCAATACCTGTTTAGCTAATTTAGACACCACTGCTGCACGCTCACACGACAATATTTTTCACACTCTTTTAAATTTAATTGGCATTAAAAGCAAAACGTATCAGGCATCCCTTGATTTACTTGCTAGCTGCCAAACAACACCAAGCGAAATAAAACTATGAGTAATAAAACCGTTATAAAACGCCAAGGCTTAATGCGCCTTATTTTTACCTTAAGCCATTCTTTTAACGGCTTAAAATGGATGAGTCGATTTGAAGCGGCGTTTCAACAAGAGTTAGCACTGTTTTCGTTACTTGGTGTGTTTGTATGGCTACAAGAAATTGCACTAAGCGATAAATTATTACTTAGTGCCAGCCTGCTGTTTGTATTGTTTGCTGAACTTGTAAATACGGCAGTTGAGGTTGTGGTTGATAGGATTGGCAGTGAATACCATGAGCTTTCGGGTCTCGCTAAAGATATAGCCTCTGCCAGTGTGTTTATAGCTATGTTAATTGCCGCACTTATTTGGTGGGCTGTGTTATGGGCATAAAGCTAACTTTTATAGCTAAAATAACGAGGCTAATATTTAAAGTAATACCTAAGGTACAAAATGCACTTGGCCCTGTATGGATTTTTGTTGTATTTGCTGTTTTGGCACTTAGCTTGTTAACACTTGCTCGCTTTGGTTTAAGTGTATGGCAAGGCGAACGTGTATTTGGATCGCATGCGTGGTTATCTATATTTATAGGTGGTTTAAGAGTTGATATAGCCACTCTAAGCTACATTATTATGCCCGCATTACTACTTACCTTACTGATGCAAAGCGTAGGTTGGCAAAATAAAGTACGCGGCCTAATAAAAATTTACTTAGTGGGGATGTCTGCTTTACTCGTTTTTTTTGAAGTGATTACGCCTACGTTTATAAACGAGTACGACTTGCGCCCTAACCGCTTATTTATAGAATATTTAATTTACCCTAAAGAAGTCTCAAAAATGATTTTTTCAGGCTATAAGTTAGAAGTATTTATTGCTGTTATAGCACTTATTTTAAGCTGTAAATTTGCAAGTAAAATATTTAGCAATCAATGGCAAAGCAAGTCATCACTAACAGGTTTAAATCAATCAATTTTAGCGCTTGTTTTAGTATGCTTAACTATTTTTGGCGCCCGCAACTCATTAGGACACAGACCACTTAACCCCGCCATGGTCTCGTTCTCTACTGATCACTTACTTAACGACTTAACCCTTAACTCACTTTATAGCGTCGCATTTGCAGTTAAGCAACTTTCTAATGAGCAATCAAGCCAAGACTATTACGGTAAAATGCCCACCGATGAATTACTTAGTATTGTGCGTAGTAACATGCAAAATACGCAAGCCGCATTTAGTGATGTAACCGCCCCTACAAAAACGTTTCATGGCGCAAGTAATACAGGTAAACCCAAAAATTTAGTCATTATTTTACAAGAAAGTTTAGGTGCTCGTTATGTAGGCACGCTTGGCGGTTTACCGCTTACACCTAATATAGACGCCCTTTATAAACAAGGCTGGGGGTTTGATAATTTATACGCCACGGGTACACGTTCAGTACGTGGAATTGAGGCAGTAATTACAGGGTTTACACCAACGCCTTCGCGTGCAGTTGTTAAGCTTGATAAATCACAACGTGACTTTTTTACCATTGCTGATTTTTTAGCGAAGCAAAATTACAACACGCAGTTTATTTATGGTGGCGAAAGCCATTTTGATAACATGCGCAGCTTCTTTTTAGGCAACGGTTTTAAAAGTATCGTAGATACAAATAACTTTAAAAAAATAGACTTTAATGGCTCGTGGGGCGCATCAGACGAAGACTTATACGACCAAGCCGATATAGAACTTACTAAGCTTAAAAATCAAAACAAACCTTTTTTTAGCCTTATATTCTCAAGCTCTAATCATAGTCCGTATGACTTTCCTGACGATAAAATAACGCTGTACGACAAACAAAAACAAACCCGTAATAATGCAGCAAAGTATGCAGATTACGCGCTAGGTACATTTATCGAAAAAGCCAAAAAATCGAGCTACTGGGACGACACTGTATTTATAGTTATTGCCGATCACGACTCGCGCGTATCGGGTTCGAATTTAGTACCGGTTGATCACTTTAAAATTCCGGCCGTTATTTTTGGTAAAGGTATTACCCATAAACGAGATAGCCAACTAGCCAGCCAGATCGATATTCCTGTTACTCTACTGTCTTTAATTGGCGCAAGTGGTAAGCACCCTATGATAGGCCATGATTTATCAAAGCCAATTAGCGACAACAAACAACGCGCAATGATGCAATACGACAAAAACTTTGCCTACATGCACGATAATAAAGTGGTGGTGTTACAACCACAAAAACCAGCAACCACCTATACGTATAGCAATAACCAGCTTGTACCATGTGAAAACGATGAGCAACTAGTTAAAAAAGCCCTAGCCCACGCGAACTTAGGTAATCTAGCTTATACAAATGGTTGGTACCATTAGTTATTATTCTTGCAGTGACTTGATAATAAAGCCTTGTTAAAGTAACAAGGCTATTTTTATAAACCGAGTAAACATGAAAATCCTCGTTATTGAAGACTCTGAAGCACTAAGACGCAGCTTGCAAGTTGGCCTTAGCAACCTTGGTTTTACCGTAGATGAAACAGGTGATGGCTCAGAAGGGTTGAGTATGGCACTGAGTGGAAACTACGACCTCCTTGTACTTGATTTAATGCTACCCAGTGTTGATGGCATGAGTATTTTACAAGCACTGCGCAGCAGTAATAGCCAAAGCCGTGTGCTAATTTTATCTGCACGAAGTGAGCCTCAAGATAAAATTAACGGTCTTATGAAAGGCGCTGACGATTATTTAACTAAGCCATTTTCGTTTGAAGAGTTACATGCTCGTGTCCTTGCATTACTTCGTCGTGGTTCACTGCAAAACCAACAAAATACCCTTACCGTAGGTGATTGCGTATTAGATCTCTCGCTTAAAACTCTTCACTACAAGCAACATGTCATTGAGCTCACTCGCAATGAATACAAAATAATAGAATGCTTATTTAATGCCCCAGAGCGAGTATTGGGGCTTGAACTTATAAGTGAAGCGGTGGTAGGTCAGTTTGATATGCTCTCTAAAAATGCGCTTGAAGCACACATCTCAACCATACGTAAAAAAGTAAGACAGTTTGACGGCGAGCTCCCGATAAAAAATAAACGTGGATTTGGTTATGTCGCAACAACAAAATAAAAGTCACTCAATAAAACGTAAACTCGTTAATAATATTAGCGCTGTGATCTCAGTTATTTTATTCACCATATTTTTAACCGTTGATTTAAGCGTTGATACTTGGGTGGAAGATCAGTTCAATCAGTCTTTAACTAACAAAGCTAACTACTTAAAAACCTTAGTTGAAGATGACAACAACGTGGTTGAATTTGATTTTGCTGGTGAATTTATGTCGGAGTATGAAGCAGCCGATGCCACGGAGTTTTACCAGTTATGGCATGGCCGTGATGTGTTTGAGCGCTCGGACTCATTAGCGCTTTATAAAAATGCTAACCTGCCTTTTTTAGAAATGCCGATAAACGAATCTAAAATTATAGATTACGAGCTCCCTAACGGGCGTGATGGCCGCGCACTTATAAGTCACTTTGTAGCCCAAAAAGACGATAGAAACCCCACTCACTCTGCTGTTTTTAATACCATGACTCTTGCGATTGCAGCGCCGACAGCCGAACTTAATAAAGTACTTATTATTATTGATGTGGTCTTTATTTTAACCTGTGTGCTTGGTGTGTTTGGTGTGCGCTATTTAGTGACACGTATTGTAAATAAAGGCCTGCACCCGCTACATAATTTAAATGATCAAATTAAGTTACTCGATATTACCGGTGTTGCGCAAACAATAGAAAGCGACTTTAAAGTAGAAGAAATAGAACCCATACGTAACGAGCTAAATAAGTTTATTACCGTTAATCAGCAACTCTATAGTAATGAAAAACGCCTAACAAGCGACATTGCACACGAGCTAAAAACCCCAATAGCTGAACTCATAAGCCTTTCAGAAGTTGCTATTCGCTACCCTGACGATAAACGTATTAGCGACACCTATACCAGTGATGTACTTAGTATTTCACAGCGTATGAAAACGATAGTAAATAACCTATTGTTATTACAACGTTCAAACAGCAGTACAATGAAATTAGATATAAAAGCAATCCCCCTCAATAACTTAGTCAATCAAACTATTAATGAACTGACTTTTAAGCACCCAACTATTAAATCGCGTTTAAGAAGCAATATTAGTGACGACCTTACACTTATGGCTGACGAATTTAGTTTAAATACTATTTTGTGTAATTTGATTGATAACGCACTATTTTATGGACTTCCTGAAGACCCTATTAGATTAAGTGCGGTAAATAACACGAAAAATATTACTGTCTGTGTTAGTAATAAAATACAAAAGCCACTAAGTCACGATCAGTTGACCGCTATTTTTGATCCGCTCTATCAGTTAGATTCGTCACGAACTAATAATCAACGCCACGGTTTAGGGTTATCTATTGTGCAGAGCTTGTGTAACTTAAATGGCCTTACAATTACAGCTAACAATACCAAAGATACCACGCTAACGTTTATATTAACGTTACCCACTAAGTGAATTTAGGTTAGTATTTATATTACTAATTCTCGAAATTTTAGGATAAACCATGAATGCCCTGATCCGCATGAGCCATTTATTTATTGTGGCGTTACTTATAACATTTAGCTTTAACAGCTATGCTGCTCCTGCCATATACAAGATAGAAAAAAATGGCGTTAGCTCTTACTTATTTGGCACCGTACACGTTGGTGATGCCAGCATGAAAGGCTTACCTAAAAATGTAACCGATGCAATTAGTGCAAGCAAAGAAGTCATTGTTGAAGTTGATATAAGCAAACTTACTCCACTTGAAATGCAGCAGCGTTCAATGCCATTTATGATGCTAAGTGACGGTAAAACACTGCAAACTGAGCTTTCAAAGCAAAATTATACCAAGCTAAAAGATTACTTTGCTAAAAAGTCGATTGATATTGCTATGTTTAATGGCTTAAAGCCTTGGGCTGTTATGGTGACTATGATGCAAATTGAATTTCAAAATGCAGGTTATTCAGATAAAACCGGCATAGACAAGCAAGTGCTTAGTTATGCTAAAGAGCATAATATTAAAATTGGCGAGCTTGAAACCCTAGAACAACAACTACAAATGTTTGATGGTATGGCGCTATTAAGCAATGAAATGATTGAAGAAACCTTTGAGCAACTCAGCGATATTAATACTTACTTTATCAAATTAGTTAATGCCTGGAAAAGCGGGGATATGGATACACTAACCGATTACTACAACATGAGTTTTGATGACAGTAATTACGGTGAAATTAGCGAGCAAGTAATGCTAACTAACCGCAATAATAATTGGGTTAAACAACTCACACCGCGTTTAGCAAACGAGCAACTATTTATTGCCGTAGGCGCTCTGCATTTACCTGAAAAACACGGGTTACTTAAACAGCTACGAGATAAAGGCTTTAGCGTTACTCGTCTTTAAAATAAAAATGGGTTGAGTGAATTTTCGCTCAACCTTTCTCTGAGTTTTTAATTAAAGTCTTCCATTTTTAAGTAATTCTCTATTCCTTCAATTTTGTCTGCCGCATGATGATTTACATAAATCACAGTACTTGTATTAGCAGCACAAATTTTCTCTATTAGTAGCAGTACACGTTGCCTGTTTGCTTCATCTAATCCTAAGCAAGGTTCATCTAAAATAAGTAACGTTGGATGCTTTACCATAGCTCGTACAATTAAAAGCATACGTTGATCGCCGTACGAAAGCTGGGTGAATGAGGTGTTTTGCTTGTCACTTAAACCAATAAATGCCAGCCACTGCTTAGCAATATTAATTTGTGCATCGCTCGGCTTTTGATATAAACCTATGCTGTCATAAAAACCAGATATAACAGTATTTAAAGCCGATATACTTACGCGATAATCCATATGTAGCGCGTTAGATATAAAACCAATATGCTGTTTTATATCCCAAATACTCTCCCCGGTTCCGCGTTTAAAACCGAACACTTCAATGTCATTGTTATAACACTGTGGGTTATCACCTGTTATTAAATTTAATAGGCATGTTTTACCTGAACCGTTCGCTCCAGTAAGCTGCCAATGCTGATGCTTTTTTATAGTCCAATTGAGATTTTTGAATATGCTTACGTCACTATAACTAACTTTAGCATTACTCAATTTAACTAAGGTATTACCAGTGAATGTCTTTTGCTCTTGCTCGGCGTCAGGAGATGGCACATCCAATGAAGTATGCTCTAAATGAAGTAGTTTTAGTAGGTCACTTAATTGCTCACTACTTGGCTTTGCTAAAGTATGTAACAAGCAACCTTGGTTTACATAGCCATAGTGAGTAATGAATGAAGGGATTTCGTCTAGGCGGTTTAGTACAAAAACAAAAGTAATCGTGTGGCTAAGCTCTATGAGTATTTTATTAAGTTGCTGGCAAGATTGTACGTCGAGTCCATCAAATGGCTCGTCAAGCACGACTAACTCACTATGGGAGCTGAGTGCTTTTATAAGTAGGAGTTTACGAGTTTCACCCGTTGAAAGTTCTCTAAAATGCCTATTTAGTAATGAGCTAAATTTAAATAATTCTATTAGCTGCGCTAATAACTCACCATTATTACTATGCTCTGCAAATATAAGGTCTTTAACGAGGCTATGCTTTTCATGCTCTAATTCTTGGGCCAGTAACTGTTTATGCGAATCTGAAGACACGAGCATAAGTTTATTAATACTACTTATACGCTTACCACTTTCGCACTTAGCTTCACCAACTAACGCAGCTGTCAGTGCAGATTTACCGGCTCCATTAGCACCTAGAAGCAGCCAATGTTCTCCTAGATTCACTTGCCAATCTAGGTTGCATATGTCGTAACGACTTTTGCCTTGTCCTTGTAAGTAACCATTAAATTGCTCAAGCGTAATTGACTGCACTAACTTTTCCTAATAAACCTTAAAACAGCAAGTTAACGCATATTAAAAGTGCTTAGCAAGCTTGTTATCTGCAAAATTAATTTATTTCACTAGGGCGTATTGATCTTTGTGGATTGAAATTTGTTCAATCTAGGGGCGATTAAATCGCGGCGCGAGGTTTGTAACCTAGTGGGCTCGATAACTGCTCCTGCGTTATTCTAATGGCTTACATCCATGTAAGAATAAGTCAAAACCGAGTAACAAAGAGTTAATCGTCCCTAGAAAGAACCCAATGGGCAGCGCATGTTTGGTATTTATGCTGCGTTATCGCCTATTTATGGGGAATAACCACACTACATAGGCTCTGCCTTGCCTAAAAACCAAACAGTCTGCTGCAAATTCAACTACCAAAGATCAACACGCCCTAGCAACGCTAATACTATTTAATGCGTCTTTAATTGCTTGCTGACTTATTGGTTTATGAATATGAAGGTTAGCCCCGTATTTATAAGCTCGCTCTATATCATTTTGTGAAGTATTTGCTGTTATAACAATAATTGGCATTACTTTATTAAGATCAGAGCGTATTTTTTTAATCGCCTCAAACCCATCCATTACTGGCATATTTAAGTCCATAAAAACAGTATCGTATTGATTTTCACTCACCATATCGCACGCGACTTTGCCGTTTTCAGCGCAATCATAGCTTAAACCTAATAAGCTAAGTATGCGGGTCAGTAATATAGTATTTAATGGATTATCTTCAACGACTAAACACTTTAGTTTGTCATTTATTTTACGAGGGTTTGGGAGAGCTTTACTGGCAATTATTGGTAAGTGCAAAGATACCAAAGCACCATGAGTTTTATTATTTGTAAAAGTAATTTCACCATGCAGTGCTTTTACAACGTATTGAACCCGGGTTAGGCCTGTTCTTAACCCTTGAAAGTGATTAGTTTGTTTAAATGAGTCAAATTCAAGACTGGTAATCTTCTTCGAAAAGCCACTGCCAGTGTCACTCACCGCTAAATGAAATTCATCATTTAAAAGCTTAGCTGAAACAGTAATTTCACCCTCTGTCGTAAACTTAATAGCGTTACTGATTAATTCTGTAAGCGTATGCTGCAAACGTTGATGATCCAATTTACATACACAATTTAATGATTCATCTAAACAACTAACTAGTTTCAGGCCTTTTTGCTGACAAGCATGCTCGTAAGCCATTAGTACTTTATTACACGACTCTAGAAGGTTTTCATTTTTAAATTGCGGTACCCACTTACCTGTACTTAAAGCTTGCAAGTCCTGCAGTTCATCTAATATAGCTATTAACCTAAGTGCGCAGTAATTAGCTTGGGTTTTAACGCTTTGCTGCGTATCAGAAACCTTTAACTCCTCAATAGACGTAATAAGACCCTGTAAAGGAGTTCTAAATTCGTGACTTGCTCTGGCAATAAAATGCTCTTTATTTTGACTCACTTGTTGAGCGAACTCTTTTTGTTTTTGGTATTTAGACAATGCGTTACCTATTTCTTTTTCCATTGGCATAAATACAAATCTTAACTCTACAAGTAGTAAAAACATCGCCATAAGCCAAAATAATAATTCAAGGTTAGATACCCAGTTTAATTTTTGGACAGCTTGCTCTTCAAATAAATTCACTGCATGATCTAGTTGCTTTAATAGCTCTTCAACCTCAGTTACAGAGAATATACGCTTATCTACTTGGCCTTGTTGATAAAGCAAATTTTCCGCTTGCTGGATATATGTTGCAACTTGGGAATCTAGTTTATGAGGAGCTAACGTATATAGCTTAATAAGCTTAGGTGTAAGGTACTGATACTCTCCATTAGCATTTTTTGAAAGTAAGTAATTATGAGTTTTTTTGAATGATACGACTGATGCCTTTAACGCTTTAGTATGCTCAGAAATATTTGTTGCCGATAATAATAACTCATTACTATGCCAAGCTATTTTTTGAGAAAGCATTCTCTGCTTACCAGCCATATTTATTATTTTGGCGTCGTATTTTTGCACCGAAAAATAATACTGCATAAGTGATGCTGATGTGCTTATTAATAGTGCTATTGCTATTAATGCCCATCGGTAACGAGTACGGATATTCGCGACAACTTTAAACATACTAAGCCCTGTTTTTGTTTTAAGTGTAGCTCAATTTTTTAGAACTAATAAGCAGCTTAAATAATGATTATTAAATAAAAAAGCCCAACTAAAAAGTTGGGCTAATAAAATAAAACTATTTAACTATCTATTTTCTAAACGGTTATAGTCGAACATTCCATATTCTATCCCACGATATTTTTTAGCTGTATCGTGCAATATATCGCTGTATTGCCAAAACTGTGGATGAGTACGTCGAATACCAAACTTAGATTTCAATGCACCATAATCAGCTTCTATTTGCATCATAGGCAATTGCTCGGCAAAAGCATTTACTTGCTGCTCGTTATTTAAATACCAAATAGCTGCTGGATAATCTCCGATAAACCCAGGAACAATAGTCGCGGTATCTTCATCATAAGCACGTTGGCCATCTTCGTTTAATAAACTAGATATATTGTAGTGCGCATTATGATGAATAATAGTGTAGCCCTTATGGCTATAATCTTCTTGCTTTACAAGTATAAAAGAAAGCTGAGGCAATAAGTTAACCGCTTTTGCTGGCATGTTACTTATTACATTTAACGGCTTTGGCACTTTAGTGTAGTTGTATTTTTCACTTAAAACTGGCGCTAAGGCTTCTTTCATCAAGGTATATAGTTCATGCTGTGGATCATCAGTTTCATAGTTAATACCACTGGGCTGGCTAAATTCTCGGTTACTTTTAAAGAACTTAGATAAGTCAGGTGGTGAATTACGGTACCACTGCTTTTTGATTTGATTACGCTTGTGCTCAGGTAATAGAGCTAAAAAGTTTTGCTCTCCCTCTAAACGTAAAAAATCCATATATAAACGTGTAACCAATTGATGACCTATATTTCCGTATACATCAAAGCCTGCCACAAGCAAATAATGAATACGTTCAAATAACGCATAATCAAGTATCCACGTGGTTTTAGGCTCTTGACCAATAAAACCTTTAACAACAGTTGCACTATCAAAATGGCGGAAAATAGTCAGCGCAGCATTTTTATTATGCCCATTACCTTTCCAAAGCAAGTCAGTTGTAAGATGCTCGCCACCTTTAAACATTTCGTTAGCAAGCTCAACTTTTGCCTGTAAGTATTTTTTCTCACGAACTGAATATTTAACCCAGCTAGAAATAGGTAACGCATTGCTTTCCTCTGCGGCAGGAAGTTCTAGCGCTTCTTCATGTTGCATTAGCATTTCCCCTACAGCAGGAGTCGCAACCTTATCAGGATCAGCAAATGCCACCCAAAAGTGATCATTTATAACATTTAAAGCAATCTGACCACGACAAACAGGCCCTTTTATAAAGCCCATAATAATTAACTCTGCTTCATCAAGCATAAATTGATATTTAGAATTAATAGGAATAACTTCAAAAGTTTTAAATGGGTTAGATGCTGACTTAGGCTCATAACTCGGCATTTGCGTAACTTTATAATCTGGCGCAATAAACTGCTCGTACAAACGCAGTAATTTAGTTTCATTAAGCTCAAGTGGTAAATGCGTTTTAGAAAGTATGGTTGTACGCTCTTGCATAAAACGATAATAAACACGGCTAACTTTAGGGTCATCGTATGGACGACGCGTATTAATTAACTTTATTTCCTCACCAGGAGGCGTACTTGAGCGAACTAGTTTAAAAAAGCTTTGTGGGTTCTCTGACGTAAAATAAATATGTGCTAAAAACCAATGTTCATAAATATAACGTGCTGATAACTGATACTTTAAGTTATCTTGATTTAAAAATGCTTCCCAGCCCTTTATTTTATTCTGATCATACTTACTTGGTGGCTCAATATGTGACATTTTACCGCCATTTTTAAGCCAGTTCTGTAAATGATTAAACTCTTCGCGCGAAACCCCAGGTAAACCATAAGGCATACCGCCATGAGGTTGCTCGTCAGCTAATCGGTCAAACTCCCCCATTGTTGCACAGGTTTGCGAACGCCCTAATGAAAAATCAAATTCATCATCTAGCACTTCATTAGTTGGTAATTCATAGCTTTGCTTTAACACTAAACTATTAAATAACACACTGCCCGCTAAGTTTGCTTCTTCACTTTGTACGCGCTCATTTAGCACTGGCGTAAAGTTTTTTTCTCGCCATTGCTGTGTATTGGTTGCATCAAACAATAAACGGCTTGGGGTCGTTGCCAATAAACGAGTTCCATCGTAAACGAGCTCTTTACTCAAACCTCGATCAATACCTTCAGGGGATGAGAGCTTAAGCTGACAAGGTGCGTCGTAACAACCATGGCAAACGACGCAGCGAGTATCGAGTACTGGTTTTACGTTTTGTAAAAAATCAGCTCCAGCAAGGGTAGAATGTGGAACGATACGCTCTTGCGCTTGTTCAGGGCCAAATAAATCATCGTAATGTGCATTACCTAAGTAAGCACAACCACTAAGGATAATTAATACAAATGTACTTATTATTATTTTTTTCATTCGTCCTCGTCACCTAAATCGAAGGTGGGCATCATATCCATTTGAGGAGAAACGAATGTTTTTTGACCTTCAGTATTCAAAACAATACTTAAAAGAGGCCCATGCGTTAATGTTATCTGCGCATCATGCTCTTGCTCTAATATACTTAAATACAGAGAATCAGTTATAAGCAACTCATAACCGCTAACGGTAATAGCTACACTGCTATCTTCACTTGGATTTTGGCAAATTTGAGCAAGTAACTCATCATCAAGTCCAATTGATATTTCAAAATCAGGCTGCTCTAAATCTCTATCACTTAATGATTCATCTAATAGAAATAAAGGAAGGGTTAAATTGCTATCTTGTTCAAATTCCATTGCGTTCTCTGCACTTTCTGACGATTTAATTGGCGAGTATTATAACAAACTAGCGAGTAAATTAACGCTAAAGCTAATGTAACTGTTTAAACGTCATCTATAACAGATTCGATCACCGAAAATACACCACCTTGAGGATCGCATATAACACTAAAACGACCAACATCGGGGATATCTGTTGCAGGAACACATACTTGTCCACCTAAGCTAGCGGCTTTATTTACTGCCGTATCGCAGCTCTCTACTGCAAAATAAATCATCCAATGAGCAGGAATATCTTCAGGCCAGTCGCTTGTCATCTCAAGCATACCGGCAATTGGCTGTCCATCAACCAAAAATAAAATGTAGTTCATACCTTCCATTGGCTTTATTTCACTTTCCCAGCCTAGTAAAGCACAGTAAAAATCTCTACTTACTTTACTATTTCTGGTTGCTAACTCATGCCAATAAGGCGTGTTTAATTCACCTAAGTACTTACAACCTTTATGCTCATTGCCTTGCCATAGTGCAACAGTGGCACCTACAGGATCTTTTAGCATCAACATTCGTCCTGCATTCATAACATCATGAGGACCGGCAATAACTTCAGCACCTAGTTCTTTAGCTTTTAGCGCACAATCATCAACATTGTCGACGGCAATGTAAGCCAACCAATGACTTGGGATCCCTTCACTAATTTGCTCTTTAGGCATTTCATACATAGCGGCTATATCACCACCTTGCTTTTGTAGCATGGTGTAATATATGTCCTCCCCAATAGGTTGATCGTCATACCCCCAATCAAATAATGATGTATAAAACGTCTTACCTTCTTTCCAATTGTGTGTACAAAGTTCTGACCAACAAAAAATGCCATGTGGATGATTATCAATTTCACTCATTATTAAACCCTTATTATTCTATTTTTATCTAAACGAACTATGTCACATTTTATAAACTACATAATTGAACAGATCATAAATTGAGATTAGAGCAATAACTAAGCGGAGACGATAAAAGAAGGGCAAGAATTCGTTATTCAGTTGTTTCATATATGAGGCTTTTAACGCAGTTAGCGTCAGATTTAATCCCTCAAATTGATTAAATATTATTGCTGATCGATATAAATGATTTACTAAGAAGTCCTTCGCTCTAGCGGAATCCCTGAATCACTTTTTTGAAGACGTAAAAAGCCCGAATCATTAGATTCAGACGCTCTACAATATAAAGTCGGTACGCTACGCAGTATATCAGCGTCGGGAGTCGCTATGCTTGCCCGCCCTGCGTGCTAGGTGTTGATGTGAGTGTGTATTAATTGCGCGCATTTACTTTTCTGCAGACGTAAAAAAGCCCGATTCTTTCGAATCGGGCTTTCTACAATTTGAAGCCTGGTGATGTCGTAGTGCCCACAGCGGTGGAGAGCCACAGTGAAATGCTACACTATCATAGGTCGAAGCTTTGGTTTCACTACTGAGTTCGGCATGAGCTTTTGGCTATTTACTAAATCCCAGACAGCAAAAAACCCGTCACATTGCTGTAACGGGTTTCTACAATTTGAAGCCTGGTAATGTCCTACTTTCACATAG
>NZ_PJBK01000028.1:0-45633 GCF_002836155.1 Pseudoalteromonas sp. GutCa3
TGTCTCAGTGGGGTCGCATTATAGGGAGATTCGAGCGGGGGTCAATGTTTTATTTCAGCTTTTTGACAATTAAATGAATTTAGTATGAAAGCTATACAAATAAAGGGCTGCAGGATACTTTTAGTTTAAAAAACACTCATAATTTATGTATCAATTGATGATGTATTAGTAAGGTTTAAACTAAGCTGTATGTTAAACAAACAACACACAGCTTTATTTAAAATTAAAGATTTATTTAGATGCTATTTCCCATACGGCAATAGAGCCTGATATTTCATTTCCAACAATTAAGAGTGGATTTCCTGTTGCACTTTGCTCTGCTGAAACGAATACCATTCCTTCAGGTGCTAAATCGCCTGTAATATTCGCTCCTTTAATTAAGCCTCTATTATAGAAGTAGTCTTCAAATTGCACATTGTATGGATTAGTAATGTCGTAAACCATAATACCGCCCATACGTTCTAATCCAACAAAAGCAAATGTACGATCGTCAATTTTACCAATAGTCAGCGCTTCAGGCTCTGCGCCTTTATCATCTGAACGTGAGTCACCTTTGTTTTCATCTTCATTATTGTTAAATGATTCACCATGCACAGATGCTGTTATACGTGCTATATCGTCACCTGAATCAAAAACCACCAGCCCATTGCTATCCCAAATAGTAAAAGAACGTGCGCCATAGCCGTAAAGCGATTCGTATTGTCCGTCGTTATTGGTATCGCCTTTTATTGTTGTTACTTTTAAGCGACCAATATCATCATCGTCATTATTTAAGTAATCAAAATTAGTAGCAAGAGTTAAGTCTTCAACGCGGCTTTCATCTATATAAGCTAAGCAGCCATCGTCTTCATCGTAATCAAGTCCGCCCTTTGCTATACAGTCTGCTTCATTCGTTGTATCAAAAAAGTATTCTCTTGCGTCACCTTCGTTGGCAGTGACTATAAAGTTAGCGCCTTTCCAACTAAAGCTTGAGATAGTGTCGGGCTGGTACATACCATAGAGCCCTGGGTATGATTTAAAATTCACGCCGCCGTCTTTATCTGAGGCATCAAGTTGTAAGCTTGACCAATCTTTAAAGCCTAAGCCCTTTAGCTCAAGACTGTTGTCTTGTAGGTTAACTATTGCAAGTGCATTGTTTTCTTGAATAGATACATAAGCATATTTGTTATCTTTAGAAATGCTAACGTACTCGGGCTCTAAATCCATAGCTACTGTAGTATTTATTAGATTACCGTTAATAGTACGACCATTTGGGTTTGCAAAAACTACCCCTTGCGCTTCTAGTTCGGTTTGTTTGTTGTTATAGGCTTTAAAATCAATATTTATTGCTGTATCGGCTATTACATTATTTGTTATATCGATAATACTAATAGAACCTTCAGGATCTACGCTGTAGTCGCCACTTGGTTCACCTTCGTTAGCAACCACTGCCTTTGCGCCATCATGGGTGAACGTCACCATGTCTGGTAAAAATCCGACTGTAACATTTTTAATAAATACAGGTGAGTCGCCGCTTATATCGTAAAAAGCAATTTGACCTGCATCACCCGTGCTTTCAGCAGCCATTGCCACTGCAAGTAGATTGTTATTTTCATCAATAGCAATGCTGTTTGCATCGCCTTGGGTAAACTCGTTTAAAGGCAACGTAATAACGGATGTTAAATTTGTGGCGTTTATAACCCCTTCGTTATCTTTAACGAGTGCGGCAGTATCAAAGGTGTCGGCGGGTAAAATATTAACAACAGCGTCATCACCTGAACTGTTAATAGCGTAAATCCATTTTTTAGATGCTTGATATGCAACTATTTCAGCTGCACCTTCTGGGCTTTGTGCATTTAATACACCTCTACCCACAAGGTTAATATTTAATGCTGAATTGGCATTTATACCATTTAACCCATTAGTCCCACCTGTGCCTTGTTCTCCCTGTAATCCTTGAGAGCCGTTTTGGCCATCGTCACCATCAAGTGAGCAACCAGTAAGAACAGATATAAGTGACAGCGCAATAATTGATTTTTTAAACATGTAATTTTCCTTAGTATTGTATTTGCTAAATATCAACACACAGGCATGACAAGATTATGGCAGTTTTAATACAGTCCCTCAGCCTAAGTAATTAGCTTATACGCTAGCGGAGTTATTAAAATTAAAGCAGCCGTATAACCAAGAATTTTTACAGTAGGGGAATAATCTCGTTTAATTGCAACCCCTAGCAAAGGTCTAAGTACATCAATACGTGTAATACCCCATGTAATAACACCGCAAAAAGACCAAGTCCCTGTAATAATGATGAATGGTTCAGCAACAGGCCCTAAACTTAAAGGCTGTAGTAAAAAACACAAAATAATCAAAATGCTTTGATGCAATAAATAAAAGGGAAACACCCATACATTGAGCTGTTTTAAATAGTAAGTATTAAAATTTAAAAATCGGTGAGCGAACGCGAGTACAAAAAATACACCTACAACACGTTGAATATTGTAGCTAGCGCTTAAAATAAAATGAGGAAGAGTAAACACCTTCTGATAACTTAATATTATAAGTACAAACAAAACTGCAAAACTCAAAGCTAGTAATACCAAGTTTTTATTTAAGCAGTTCCAAAAGTAAGTGTTTTTGGCAAGTATGTATCCTGCGAGTAGCAGTATTAAGCCGTTAGTCTCTCTGATTGAATCGCCAGTTAAGTAATGGCTTGTAAATAGTACGGCAATAGTGAGCAAGGTAATTAAAAGCCCAAATGACATATCCCCTTTAACAAATGTTTTTAAAGGCGTAAGAAAAGGCAAGCGTGCAAAAAGAGTTAAAACGATAATGATCAGCATAAATTGCCACAACGAGCGCAAATACCATAAGTGATTTACATCCACATTCGGCCACACTCCAGACTGATAATTAATAAAAAGCGTATTGTTTGTCTCTATAAAAGCTAAATAAAATTGCCAATAGCTAATATCAATAACACCGTGCTGTGACATTTCTGCAAACAGCTGTAAAGGCACTATTAGCCATAGTCCCACCAGCAAGGGTAATAGTAAAAAAATAGAACGGTATAAGGTGAAATGTAACCAAGATTTAAAGCTGCTTACTTTATCAATCATAAAACGCAGTGCTACGCCCGAAATAAACCAAATGAGCAACATGCGCCAAGGTGAAAACACCAACATTAAATATTCAACATACTGTGATGTATAGCTACTTTTAAAATGAAATCCCCAGTTTTCGCTATACAACATGCCAATGTGATAAAAAATTAGCGACGCAAATGCGATTACCCTAAGCCAATCAAGATAATATTTACGCGAATTAACCAATGAAGGTTGTTGTACTTGAGTGCTCATGCTTTTACTACTTTATGTATGTTATGCGTTATTCATACCTAAAGCTCTCGCTAAAACTATCTATAAGTGCTTATATTACAAGCAATAGTGATAAAAGGTGGTATACAGGGATAAGCGTGCCACGTCAGCAATAAGCATACATTTATGAACCTACAGCACTTTCAACGTTTTCAAAGCATTTACGCATCAGTATTACTGTGTGCTTACGTATTAATTAATAATACAGTAAACGCTACAACCCAAATAATGGAAGCCCAAAGAGAAGGGGCTTTAACTTTTTTAATGTGGGAGCCATTTGTTTGGGAGTATTCAAGTGCCTTGAGTACTTTGCTTATATTCCCTATTTTAATTTGGTTTTTAAGACACTTATCTTTTAATTGGCAAAATATTACGGCTTCATTAGGTATGTACTTTGGTGCCTCTATTATATTTAGCGTGTTACACGTTGGTATTATGGTAGGGGTTCGTAAATTCATATATTTGTTGAATGATGGGTCTTACAACTTTGGACTTAGCTGGTTTGAGCTTATTTATGAATACCAGAAAGACGCTATAAGCTTTGTGTTTTTCATCGTACTTATCAAAGTATATCAATATGTGGTGCAGCAGTTACTAGGTGAAGCCTCTTCAATTGAAGAAAGTGAGCAGCAAACAACATTGACCATAAACCGCCTATTAGTTAAAAAGCTCGGAAAAGAATTCATTATAAAAATAGAGGATGTTGATTGGCTTGAATCGTCGGGTAATTATGTAAACCTACATATAGGCTCACGCATATATCCGTTAAGGGCAACGCTTACAGCATTAAGTAAACAACTTGAAGTACAGGGATTTTGTAGAATTCACCGCAGCCATGGCGTAAAACTCGATAAAGTGGAGTCCATTACACCACTACCCAGTGGCGACAGTGAAATAAAACTAACAACAGGTAAAGTACTTAACTTGTCTAGACGCTATAAAGAGCAATTTAAACTTCAGCTAAAATAAAAAAGGCTACCTAAGTAGCCTCTATTGTTATTTTTTAACTGGGCGTTTCCAACCCGTTAAATTACGCTGTTTAGAGCGTGCAATTGCTAATTGGTCATTTTCAACGGTACTGGTGATCACAGAGCCTGCACCAATTGTTGCAGTTGCACCTATATTTACTGGAGCAACGAGTGATGAATTAGAACCAATAAAGGCATTATCGCCAATAATAGTTTTTGCTTTGTTAACACCATCGTAGTTACAGGTAATAGTGCCAGCGCCAATATTCACTTTTTCGCCAATCTCAGCATCACCTAAATAACTTAAGTGGTTGGCTTTAGAGCCTTTACCTAGTCGGGTTTTTTTCATCTCAACAAAGTTACCAATGTGTGAGTCTTCTTCCATTACAGCGCCTGGGCGAAGGCGAGCATAAGGACCCAACGTACACTTATCTGCAACTGTGGCATCTTCAATCAGTGTATTAGCTTTAATAATAACGTTATCACCAATACTACAATTTTTTAGGACACAGTTAGGACCTATTTGTACATTATTACCAAGAGTGACTGTGCCTTCAAAAATAACGTTTACGTCGATAAGTACATCTTCACCGGTGGTAACGGTTCCTCGCACATCAATACGCGCAGGGTCAGCAAGTGTTGCGCCATTTAACATTAGCTCTTCTGCTTGCCATGCTTGGTAAGCGCGCTCTAAGCCTGCAAGTTGTACGCGGTTATTTGCGCCCTCAACTTCCATTGCATGGTCTGGCTGAGCTGAAGTGATTTCTACGCCTTCACTGTGAGCCATTGCAACGATATCTGTTAAGTAGTACTCGCCTTGTGCATTATTGTTAGATAAGTTACCTAACCATGTTTTTAATAGCTTACCGTTAACAGCCATAATGCCTGTATTTACTTCGTTAATAAGTAACTGCTCTGGGCTTGAATCTTTTTGCTCAACAATACCGACTAACTTACCGCCGGCACGAAGCATTCGACCATAGCCATTTGGGTTTACCAAATTTACCGTTAATACAGCTAAACCATTTTTAGGTGTTGCGGCTAATAAACGCTCTAGTGTTGATTGTTTTGTTAGTGGTACATCACCGTATAAAATTAATACCGTGTCTTCATCATTAACATGAGAGTTGGCTTGCGCTACTGCGTGGCCAGTACCAAGTTGTTCAGCTTGAAGTACCCAATTTACATTGTTATCGGCAAGTTGTTGTTGTAATAGTTCGCCGCCGTGTCCGTAAACTAGGTTTGTAGTCGTTGCGCCTAATGCCATCGCATTATCAATAACGTGCTGTACCATTGGTTTACCTGCAACTTTGTGCAAAACTTTAGGTAGAGCAGAGCGCATACGAGTACCTTTACCCGCAGCAAGAATAATAGTTGTTAGAGCCATTAAAACAATTTCCTTTTTTCGTTGTTTTAGCTAAATAAGTCTTATGTTTAATCAGAAGATTACGTAAATCACTTCTTGTGCAAATACTCAGTAGGTTAGTTTATTAGTACTGAATCTTGACTGAAAAACACACTTAATTGAATAGCGTTATTGTATCGAGGATTCCGGCAGGATATAAGTGTATAAGTGTATAAGTGTAGATAATATAATCTGACTAAGGTATTTAGTGTAAATACAAAAGTAACAGACACAAAAAAGCCCACTTAAAGTGGGCTTTTTAAAACCGGATAGGCTTACTTATGACGTAATTGCTGAATTACGCGTAACTGAGCAACTGCTTCTGCCAGTCGCGTAGCCGCTTGTTGATAATCAAACTCAACAGCTGACGAATTCGCCATATGTTCTTCAGCTTCACGTTTAGCTTTTTGTACAGAATCTTCATCTAAATCTTCACCACGAACCGCAGTATCTGCAAGAATCGTGATGTGATTTGGTTGAACTTCTAATGTACCGCCAGCAACATATATCACATCTTCGTGACCAAATTGCTTAACTAAACGTACCATACCAGGTTTAAGGGCAGTTAGTAGTGGAGCATGGCCTAGGTTTACACCCAGCTCGCCTTCACTACCAGATACTTGAATCGATTCAACAAGACCAGAGAACAAACTCTGCTCAGCGCTTACTACGTCAAGATGTACAGTCATAGCTGTCATACTACCCTCCTAGTTACATGCCTTTGGCTTTTTCTTGAGCTTCTTCGATAGAGCCAACCATGTAGAACGCTTGCTCTGGCATATCATCAAATTCACCGTTTAAGATGCCTTTAAAGCCAGAAATTGTATCTTTTAGTGATACGTACTTACCAGACGCGCCTGTAAACACCTCTGCCACGAAGAATGGCTGAGATAGGAAACGTTGGATTTTACGTGCACGAGATACAAGTTGCTTATCTTCGTCAGAAAGCTCGTCCATACCTAGGATTGCAATGATGTCTTTAAGTTCTTTATAACGCTGAAGAACTGTTTGAACGCCACGTGCTGTATCGTAGTGCTCTTGACCAATTACTTGTGGGTCAAGTTGACGTGAAGATGAATCAAGTGGGTCTACCGCTGGGTAGATACCAAGTGACGCGATATCACGTGAAAGTACTACTGTTGCGTCTAAGTGAGCAAAGGTAGTTGCTGGAGATGGATCCGTTAAATCATCCGCAGGTACGTATACCGCTTGGATTGATGTAATTGAACCTGTCTTAGTAGAAGCGATACGCTCTTGAAGCACACCCATTTCTTCAGCAAGTGTAGGCTGGTAACCTACCGCTGATGGCATACGACCAAGTAGTGCAGATACTTCTGTACCAGCAAGAGTATAACGGTAGATGTTATCTACGAAGAAAAGTACATCGCGACCTTCATCACGGAACTTTTCAGCCATAGTAAGACCAGTTAACGCTACGCGTAAACGGTTACCAGGAGGCTCGTTCATCTGACCGTATACAAGCGATACTTTATCAAGTACGTTTGAATCGTTCATCTCATGGTAGAAATCGTTACCCTCACGTGTACGCTCACCAACACCTGCGAATACTGAGTAGCCGCTGTGCTCGATTGCGATGTTACGGATAAGTTCCATCATGTTTACAGTTTTACCAACACCGGCACCACCGAATAAACCAACTTTACCACCTTTAGCAAACGGACATACAAGGTCGATAACCTTGATACCAGTTTCTAAAAGTTCAACTGAACTTGATTGCTCTTCGTATGAAGGTGCTGCACGGTGAATAGACATACGGTCTTCTTCGCCGATTGGACCCGCTTCATCGATTGGCTCACCAAGTACGTTCATGATACGACCAAGTGTTGCTTTACCAACTGGAACTTGAATCGATTCACCTGTATTCATAACTAAAGCACTACGACGTAAACCATCAGTAGTACCCATAGCGATAGTACGCACTACACCGCCACCTAGCTGTTGTTGAACTTCTAGAGTCAAACCAGCTAAATCGCCATCTGTTACTCTTAGTGCGTGGTATACCGCTGGCACGCTATCTTGTGGAAATTCAATATCCACAACGGCGCCGATAATTTGGACGACCTTACCTAAACTCATGTCTATTCCTCTCGTTAATCTTTACCCGAAGCATTAAACTGCTGCTGAGCCAGAACAAATCTCACTAATTTCTTGTGTGATTGCTGCTTGGCGAGCCTTGTTATAAACAAGCTGTAGCTCGTCCATAAGGTCACCTGCGTTATCAGTTGCAGCTTTCATTGCAACCATACGAGCAGCCTGTTCAGAGGCAGCATTTTCTACCACACCTTGGTATGCTTGAGACTCAATAAAGCGTACTAACAAAGACTCTAAAATAGCCTCTGGATTTGGCTCGTATAAGTAATCCCATGTGTGAGCAGATACTTCTTCTTCAGCTTTTGGCAAAGGGAGTAACTGATCTATAATTGGCTCTTGCCTCATGGTATTAACGAATTTGTTATATACCAAGAATAAACGGTCTATTTTGCCTTCAGAAAATGCATCAAGCATAACTTTTACAGGACCAATAACGTCTTGTACTGAAGGTTTATCTCCTAGGCCCGCTTTTTTAGCGAGTAGTTGACCACCAAAACGTTGAAAGAAGCCAGCTGCTTTACTACCTAAAGTAGCAAATTCAGCATCAACACCTTTTTCTTTCCACGCTTTAACATCAAGTGCAACTTTCTTAAACTCGTTTGAGTTTAGACCGCCACACAGACCACGGTCTGTAGAGATAACAATATAACCAACTCGTTTTACTTCACGATCTTTTAAGAACGGGTGAGTAAAATCAAGATTTGCTTGAGCAACACGACCAATTACTTCACGTAATTTGTCAGCGTATGGACGGCTTGAAGCAACGCGTTCTTGCGCCCTTTTCATTTTAGACGCAGCAACCATTTCCATTGCGCTAGTGATCTTTTGAGTATTTTTAATACTCCCGATCTTGCTTTTAATCTCTTTTCCGCTGGCCATGACTCTCTCTCCGAATCAAGGTGTGCTTTAGTTTCCTAAAGCGCACCATTAATAACTAAATTACCAAGTTTGCGTAGACTTGAACTTCGTTAGAAGTTCTTTAAGCTGCGCTTCGATCTCGGCATTCAAGTTACCAGTTTCATTGATTTGAGCCACAAGCTCTGCGTATGTGCTATTTGCATACGAAAGTAAAGCTGCTTCAAAGTCACCGATTTTCGCGATTTCGATGTCTTGAAGGAAGCCTTTTTCAGCAGCAAATAACGACAAAGACATATCAGCAACAGACATTGGCGCGTACTGTTTCTGCTTCATTAGCTCTGTTACACGCTCACCATGCTCAAGTTGAGCACGAGTTGCATCATCAAGGTCAGACGCGAACTGCGAGAACGCAGCTAATTCACGGTACTGAGCTAGGGCTAGACGAATACCGCCACCTAGTTTCTTAACGATTTTAGTTTGTGCAGCACCACCAACACGCGATACCGAGATACCAGCATTTACTGCCGGACGGATACCTGAGTTGAATAAGTCAGTTTCTAAGAAGATCTGACCATCGGTGATAGAGATAACGTTAGTCGGTACGAACGCAGAAACGTCGCCGCCTTGAGTTTCAATGATTGGCAATGCCGTCAATGAACCAGTTTTACCTTTCACTTCACCATTAGTGAACTTTTCAACGTAATCTGCGTTTACACGCGATGCACGCTCTAAAAGACGAGAGTGAAGGTAGAATACGTCACCTGGGTATGCTTCACGGCCTGGTGGACGCTTAAGTAGTAATGAAATTTGACGGTAAGCAACTGCTTGCTTAGACAAATCATCATATACGATTAATGCGTTTTCACCACGGTCACGGAAGTATTCACCCATAGTACAGCCCGCGAACGGTGCTAAGTACTGAAGTGCCGCAGATTCAGAAGCAGATGCAACAACTACGATAGTATTTGCTAATGCACCATGCTCTTCTAATTTACGAACTACGTTTGCAATAGTAGATGCTTTTTGACCAATCGCAACGTACACACACTTAACGCCTGTGTCTTTTTGATTGATGATTGCATCGATTGCTAGTGCAGTTTTACCTGTTTGGCGGTCACCAATGATAAGTTCACGTTGACCACGACCAACTGGAATCATCGCATCAATAGATTTATAACCAGTTTGAACTGGCTCATCTACAGATTTACGCTCGATTACACCTGGTGCAATTTTTTCTACAGGTTCAAACCCGTCGTTATCTAGAGCGCCTTTACCATCGATTGGAGCACCTAGTGTGTTTACAACACGACCAAGTAAACCAGGACCAACAGGAACTTCTAAAATACGACCAGTTGTATATACTTTTACGCCTTCAGTAAGGTCAGCGTACGGACCCATTACTACTGCACCAATTGAGTCGCGCTCAAGGTTTAGTGCGATAGCATAACGGCTGCCAGGAAGCTCAATCATTTCACCTTGCATACAGTCAGCAAGACCGTGGATGCGGATGATACCGTCAGTAACAGATACAATAGTACCTTCGTTACGAGCTTCACTTACAACTTCGAACTTCTCAATACGTTGTTTGATCAGATCTGAAATTTCAGTGGAATTAAGTTGCATGCTCTTTTTCCCAATTACGATTGTAGTGTTGTAGCTAAGCGGTTTAATTTACCGCGAATAGTACCGTCGATTACAGTGTCGCCAGACCTAATAATAAGTCCACCAACCACTGACGCGTCTTCACTACAATTCAGCTTAACTTTGCGTGCGAAACGTTTTTCAAGTGCCGCTACCAATGACTCTTGTTGCGCAGCAACAAGAGGAGTTGCAGAAATCACATCTACTTCGATTTCTTTATCGTATTCTGCTTTAAATTCAGCAAATAACTGTGCAACTTCAGGTAGAGCTGTCAAACGTCCATTTTCAGCCATCACCTTAACTAGGTTCTGACCTTGTTCGTTGAGCTGCTCAGCACAAAGTTGAATAAATAATTCAGCTTGTGCAGTAGCTGTAGGCATACTCGCTAAAACAGACGATGCTTGCTCATTGCTGGCTACATGGCCTGCAAAGAACAACATATCATTCCAGCTTTCTAGAGTGCCTTTCTCAACGGCAAGTTCAAAAGCCGCTTTAGCGTATGGGCGAGCGATAGTAGTCAAATTAGACATGCTCATACCCTCCTAATTACAGCTCAGCGACAAGTTTTTCAACGATGTCACTATGTGCGGCTTGATTAATTTCACGCTCTAAAATACGTTCTGCGCCAATCACTGCCAGAGTTGCTACTTGCTTACGTAGTTCTTCTGTTATGCGATTACGTTCAGACTCAACTTCAGAGTGCCCTTGAGCAATGATACTTTCACGCTCTTGTTGACCACGAAGTGTTTCTTCGTCAACAATTAGCACTGCACGCTTTTTAGCTTGATCAATGATATCAGCCGCTTGAGCTTTTGCATCTTTAAGCTGTTCAGCAGCTTTCTTTTGCGCAAGTTCTAAGTCTTTTTCGGCTCTATCAGAGGCAGCTAAACCATCTTCGATTTTTTTCTGGCGAGCTTCAATTGCACCGTTTAGTGGTGGCCATACGTATTTCATACAAAATAATACGAACACCGTAAACGCAATCAATTCACCGATAAGAGTGGCGTTTAAATTCACAACCGCTCCTCCTTAAATAGTAAGCTGTTCAAAGAATAAAATTAAAGTACGAACAACAATACCATAGCGATACCAACACCAATCATTGCTACAGCATCGATTAGACCAGCAAGAATAAACATCTTAACTTGTAGCGAAGGTGCAAGCTCAGGTTGACGCGCACATGCTTCAAGGAATTTACCGCCCATGTTACCAAAACCGATTGCTGTGCCGATTGCACCAAAACCGATTAGTAAAGCTACTGCGATGTATTTTAAGCCTGTTAATAATTCTAAAGCTTCCATTTATTTCTCCAAAGTTTCAATTGTAAAGTTAAAAGTAAAAGTAAAAGTAAAATTGTAAATCTAAAAATTAGTGATTATCTGAACTTGCCATGCTTAGGTATACAATCGTAAGCATCATGAATAAGAATGCTTGCAATGTAATAACTAGAATGTGGAATACAGCCCAAACAAAGTGCAACGGTAGTTGCATAAAACCGATAGCGCCGATCAAGATGAAAATCAACTCACCAGCATATAAGTTACCAAACAAACGTAGTGCTAATGAAAACGGTTTAGAAACGAGTGCAATCAGTTCAAGTAATAGGTTAAATGGTATCAAAATAATTTGAACGAACACGTTATTTGAGTTGAACGGATGAAGCGTTAACTCTTTAATAAACCCGCCAATACCTTTTATTTTGATTGAAAAGCCAACCATTAGTATAAATACACCCAGCGCTAGCGCTGAAGTCATATTAATGTCAGTCGTTGGTACAATTTTCATGTACACATCGTGTGAATCCATACCAAATGCAGTCTCACCAACGAAACCTGCAAATGCTGGAAGGAAATCAACTGGTATTAAATCCATTAAGTTCATTAAGAACACCCAAACGAAAATCGTTAAGGCTAATGGTGCAATAAGCTTGCTTTTACCATGGAAAGTATCGCGTACGTTGTCACCAACAAATTCTACGATTATTTCAATAAAACACTGAAATTTTCCAGGTACACCTAGTGTTGATTTTTTAGCGGCACTACGAAAGATCCATAAAAATATAAGACCTAAACCGATAGACCATGCAAGGGTATCTATATGCCATGTCCAGAATCCACTGTCCGTACATGCTTTATTGAAGGCGAGACCTGTATCGGTCGAACACATCTTAGCATTGGTCAAATGGTGCTGGATATGGCCAGATAGAGTAACTTCTTCTGCTGCCATGTTATATCCCAAAAGTTAATGTTTAAAAAAAACGGGTGCGAACAATCCAGTAAAGAGCGCCAGTATATAAGTACTAAAAAAGGGCAATAAAATTACCGGAAAATGCTTCAGTACTAGCGCAAACAATACAATTGTTAGCATAAACTTTAATCCGTTGCCGCGTTTCAACGAGGCATACGCTTGATTTGCTCGACTTGCACCCATATATCTGAATGCATAGAGTGCAAATACAAAGTGCGGAAGTACTGCTACAGCTCCACCAGCGAGTGATGAAAGCGAGGCATTGACTCCCGAACTAAAAAAAATAATTACAGCAGCAACTAATGCTACAACACCCTGAAGGCAAATTAACTTTAATACGGCAAGTCGATATGGACTCGCTAACTTATCAGTCACGTTTAGTTAACCTTTATTGCGTTCTAATTGTTAGGGTGTGAAAACTGGCGAAATTATACTTAATCCTGCCAGTTTTGCAACTTGAGTAGATGCTTTGTAACACGAAATAGCTACAAATGTCCCTTTTTAGACATGTAGAAAACTAATGGTGGGTATTGTCGTGATTGATACGATTTAAAATGCCGTCAAGTTCATCTAGGTTAGTATACGAAATAACCAGTTTACCTTTGCCTTTTTTATTGTAGTTAATCTCTACTTTAGCACCTAGATTTTCAGCGAGTTGTTGTTCTAACTGCTTAACATCTGGATCTTTTTCGGTTATTTCTTTAGCAGGTAAAGGTTCTAAAATTGAACGTACGAGCTTTTCAGTTTCTCGAACTGTTAATGCTTTAGCTACAGCTAAACGAGCAGCATCTGACTGCGCTTCACCTTCAAGGGCTAACAGGCAACGAGCATGGCCCATTTCAATATCGCCATGTTCTAACAGAATTTTTACATCACTATTTAAGTTATTTAAACGCAGTAAATTAGTTACAGTCGTACGTGATTTACCCACTGCATCTGCTACTTGCTGATGTGTTAATTCAAATTCTATTAGTAAACGATTAAGTGCAACTGCTTCTTCCATAGCATTTAAATCTTCACGCTGAATATTTTCTATCAGTGCAATCGCAACGGCAGCTTCATCAGGTACATCTTTAATAATACAAGGCACTGTTTCAAGCTTAGCTATTTGCGCTGCGCGCCAACGACGCTCACCAGCAATAATTTCAAAGCTATTGTGTGCAATAGGGCGCACAACAATAGGTTGAATAATACCTTGTGAGCGAATAGAACTAGCAAGCTCTTCTAGCGCCTCTTCAGACATGTCTTTACGAGGTTGGTATTTACCAGAGTGTAAAAACTCTATTGGGAGTTTTTGTAATTCACTATTATTAGCCGCGGCATTTTGCACAGCCTCAGAAACGTTTGATGTGTCTTGTTCCTTGCTTGGGCTTGGTGCAGGCTTTGACGAACTTAAAAGTGCATCGAGTCCTCGGCCTAAACCTCGTTTTTTAGCAGACATGTTATTTTTTTACCTCAAAGTTAGGCGACAACGGACGCTGTTTTTTCTTTTCTGCGTAACATTTCACCAGCGAGTGCTAAATATGCTTTAGCGCCACTTGATGCCCGGTCATAGTACATAGCAGGAGTACCAAAACTAGGTGCTTCAGCTAAACGAACATTACGCGGGATCACCGTACGGTATACTTTATCGCCAAAATGTTGTTTTAATTGTTCTGATACATCATTTGCCAAACGGTTACGCGGGTCGTACATAGTACGAAGTATGCCTTCAATTTGTAAGCTAGGATTCACTAACTTAGCAAGCTGCGTAATCGTATCCATTAATGCGGTTAACCCTTCAAGTGCATAATACTCACACTGCATTGGCACTAAAATAGAATCAGCTGCGGCCATTGCATTAACAGTTAACATATTTAGAGAGGGTGGACAGTCGATAAAAATAAATTCGTACTGGTCCTGAATTTTTTCAAGTGCATTACGTAAACGCACTTCACGGGCAAATAATTCCATCAATTTAACTTCTGCAGCGGTTACATCACCGTTTGCAGCAATCATATGGTATTCGCCAGACGTTTCTTTAATGATAACGTCTTCTATAGGTTTATCTTCAATAAGTAGGTCGTAAATAGTTGGCACGTCGCCATACTTATCTACGCCACTACCCATAGTCGCATTACCTTGCGGATCGAGATCAATTAACAGCACTTTACGTTTCGTTGCAGCCATAGACGCAGCGAGGTTAACAGCGGTTGTAGTTTTACCCACTCCACCTTTTTGATTTGCTAATGCGATGACTTTTGCCACGGTGTCTCTGATCCCTAGTCTTTAGAAAGAATAATTAAATGTCGTTGTGCATCTAACTTAGGTACTTCTAATGCAATTTTTTGCTCAAACTTAACGCCTACAGGTAGTGACTCTAGCTCTTCGCTAGGGAACACGCCTTTAAGTGCTATAAATTTACCCGAATGATCGATTAAGTGCGAACACCAGTCAACCATATCTTGTAATGAAGCAAAAGCACGACTTAGTACGCCGTCTAATTTAACACTTGGTTGATATTCTTCAACTCTTGACTGAACCGGGGTTACATTATTAAGACCAAGCTCATGTTTAACATGCATTAAAAATCGTACACGTTTACCTAAGCTATCTAATAACACAAAATGTGTATTAGGTAATGCAATTGCTAATACGATACCCGGTAATCCAGGACCCGTTCCAACATCAATATAATGATGACCGGGTAAGTGAGGCGCAACAACTAAGCTATCCATTATATGCTTAATCATCATTTCTTCAGGTAAGCGTACTGAGGTTAAGTTATAAGCCTTATTCCACTTATTCAATAACTCGACGTAACGAACTAGCTGTTGCTGTTGTTTTTCTGTTAGCGCAATATCAGTTTGCGCTAACAATGTAGTTAATTGTTGCTGTAACACTATGTACCCTTACCGTTACGCGGATTTGCGTAATAAGCCTTGCTTCTTCAGATACACTAATAATAGCGAAATCGCCGCTGGGGTGATACCAGAAATACGCGATGCTTGACCAATAGTGTCAGGACGCGACTCAATAAGCTTGGCAACTACCTCATTTGACAAACCAGATACGGTTTTATAATCAAACTCTTTTGGTAAAATTGTTTGCTCATGACGAAGCTGTTTGTTGATCTCATCTTGTTGACGCGCAATATAACCTGCGTACTTAGTATGGATCTCAACTTGTTCAAGTGCCGCTTTGTTTGTAAATTCAGATCCTAATCCTTCTATAGCCATAAGATCGTTATAACGAATCTCTGGGCGACGAAGTAATTCTTCTAAACTTGCTTCACGTGTAAGCGGTGTTTTCAGTAATGCATTTACTTGATCTACAACGGCGTGATCTTTATGAATCCACGTATCTTTAATGCGTTGCTTCTCTTTTTCGATTACTTCCATTTTTTCGTTAAATGCCTGCCAGCGTTCGTCATTAACTAAACCCAGCTCACGGCCTTTTTCAGTTAAACGAATATCAGCATTATCTTCACGAAGTAATAAACGGTATTCGGCACGACTGGTAAACATGCGGTATGGTTCTTTTGTACCCAGTGTTGCTAAGTCGTCGATTAATACACCAACGTAAGCTTCATCACGACGTGGTGTCCAAGAATCTTTGCCTTGTACTTTTAGTGCAGCATTCATACCTGCAATTAAGCCTTGTGCACCCGCTTCTTCATAACCGGTAGTACCGTTAATTTGACCCGCAAAAAATAAACCTTCAATAAATTTAGTCTCTAAAGACTGTTTTAAATCACGTGGGTCAAAGTAATCATATTCAATTGCATAACCAGGTCGACAAATATGTGCATTTTCAAAACCTGTAATCGATTGCACAATTTCAAGCTGTACGTCAAACGGTAAACTAGTCGAAATACCATTTGGGTATAATTCGTATGATGTTAAACCTTCAGGCTCAACAAATATTTGATGTTTATCTTTATCTGCAAAACGAACAATTTTATCTTCAATTGAAGGGCAGTAGCGTGGACCAATACCTTCAATAACACCTGAGTACATAGGTGAGCGATGTAAGTTTTTACGAATAACATCATGTGTCTTTTCGTTTGTGTAAGTTATGTAACACGGTATCTGTTGTGGGTGATCTGATTGTTTACCCATAAACGAAAACACAGGTGTTGGTGTATCACCCGGCTGTGCTTCCATTTTTGTAAAATCAACAGTACGTGCATCAATACGTGGCGGTGTACCTGTTTTTAAACGATCAACTCTAAATGGATGTTCACGTAAGCGATCAGCTAAAGCGATTGAAGGAGGATCGCCTGCACGACCGCCTTTATAATTTTCTAAACCAATATGAATTAAGCCGCCTAAAAAAGTACCCACGGTTAAAACAACACTTGGTGCACTAAAACGTAAACCCATTTGAGTTACTACGCCAGTAACACGATCGTTTTCAACAATAAGATCATCACATGATTGTTGAAAAATCTTAAGGTTATCTTGATTCTGTAATGTTGTTTGAATAGCCGCTTTGTACAAAGCGCGATCTGCTTGTGCTCGAGTAGCACGAACAGCAGGTCCTTTTGAAGAATTTAGTGTACGAAATTGGATCCCGCCTTTATCAATGGCCTGTGCCATTGCACCACCAAGTGCGTCGATTTCTTTTACCAAATGACCTTTGCCAATCCCACCAATTGCTGGGTTGCAAGACATTTGACCAAGGGTATCCATATTGTGAGTCAGTAGCAGGGTATTCATCCCCATACGGGCAGCTGCTAATGCGGCTTCAGTGCCAGCATGTCCACCACCTACTACGATAACGTCAAAATTTTCGTGAAAAATCATTAATGGGATCCTACTTAAATCAAACCGGTAAACTTCAAAAGGGAGCGTATTCTACCTAGAAATTGGCAGAAGATAAATGATTAAACAAAGGGCAAGATCTAAGTATGTGATCTCTAATAATATAAAGGATCTTTTAAAGAGATCTTTTATTACTATTACTACTACTGATCGACTTTTCTGTTGATAAGGTTTAGATCTTCATTTAAAACATGAAATTAGATCAGATCTAAAGGTGTTAATATGATCGGATCATCCAGCAAATAAGCTCTGATCAAAAAGGCACTTTATGCACAGGGTTGAATCAGTTAGATCTTATCCAATGGATAAGCATGCTTTAAAACGCAGTTTATTCAATCTTTATCCACAAAACCTATTAAATTATTAGTAAATTGTGGGTAACTTTATATATAACTTTTTACTTGATCTATCTATTTTATGCCTGTTTGAGCTATCCAAGAGTCTAACCATGTTAATGCAGTGTCTTCTGGTAGTGCTTCATCGAGAATATTAAGCTCTAAACGTTCTGCTACTTTTATAGCGCCTTTTTGAGTTAATAAGGCATCTATATTACGTCCTGCTAGGTTATAAGTGTCATAACTAGTATCGCCTAAAGCGATTACTGAATATTTTAATTCAGATAAATCATCTGCTTGAGTTACATCTTCAACAAAACTAATAAGATTTTCAGGGTAATCACCTGCACCATAAGTTGATGTGCAGATTAACCAAATGGTATTTTGCTGATCAATATCGCTAAATTCAGGTTGATCATGTAGTTGCGTAGTAATACCAAGGTTATTAAGCGCGTCGCTTAATTGCTCTGCAACATACTCGGCTGATCCCATTTGGCTGCCGACAATAAGATTTACTGAACTCATGAATATTAGTGATCACATTGGTTTTAATTGCCGCCTATGATAACTGAGTGAGGATAACAGTAAAGTTAAGAGTGCTTTTTTGTATAACTATTTTTGCGGTAATTTTACACTCATTCAAAATTGTGTCTTTAAGTTGTTGATAATATGATGTTTAACAAATTATCTTTAAATGTAATCTTCTGATCAAGTTGTTGATAACAGTGGGGAAAGCTCTGCTTAAACTGTTTTTTCAGGTTGTTTTATATTCGCTAAGTTATTGATATTACTTGTCAGTAAAAAATTAATTGTAAATATCCCAATTAAAAATACATGTTGATCATAATGTGGATATAAAGCCTGTTGATAACCTTAAATTTAGATCGAAAATAATTTTTAAAAATGATCTAATAAAGCAGATCTAATGAAATTAATTAAAAATAAGTTCATAAATAGATAAATTTCAATTGATCATGAGGTTTTTGCGGCTGATTTACCTAGTTTTGGTATTTATTTGAGCTGAAAATTAGGTATTGTGGATAAGTGATCTCGGTATTTTTAATTTTATGCGAATTTAGAGCTGCTATTTTTATTAATTTTGCTGGTGGAGTTAGCAGATCAAAAGTTTTGAATACTTAGCAGTTGAGTTATTTTATTTAAAAATCACAGTGATCATCAAATTATATGTTGTCAAAAGTAAGCTTTTTAGAGTGCTAATCAGTGTTTTTTAGCTCTTTAATTGAGCGAATAGCATCATTTTTTGCGTGTATGAGGTGTGTTTTAGTGCATTTTTGTGCGCTAAAGTAAGTATAAGGAAGCCATTTATAACTACTTTTTGTATGACATATAATGCTATTAAAGCGTGCGGTTGTTTAAAAATGTATCGATTTTAACCTTAATAATAGGTGTGATTTGTGCTATTAATTCCTCAATAAGTACTCTCATTATTGTCTACTCTATATAATCAGACCTCTCTTGGCACGTAATAAAGGTAGTTTTGGATATGATTTTATTGGCAGTAATTTGCAGACATCAGGTGTATAAATACATATTTTACAGCAGAATATTTTACATAAAAAAAGAGCACCTAAGTGCTCTTATAATAAAAATATATCTGTAATAGGGTGTTTATTTACCAATACAAAACGAGCTAAATATTTTGCCAAGTAAGTCGTCTGAGGTAAATTCACCGGTTATTTCATTCAAATACTGCTGTGTTAAACGCAGTTCTTCAGCGAGTATTTCACCAGCAATGTGCATTTCTAATTGTGTTTTACCCGTTTCTAAATGATACGCAGCACTTTCTAGTGCATCTAAATGACGACGGCGCGCCATAAAGCCACCTTCTGTTGCGCCTTGAAAGCCTATACAAGCTTTTAAATGCTCGCGAACAAGTTCAATACCGTCAGCATTTTTAGCACTTAAGCTGATGACCGGGTATTGTTGCTCTTGCTCCATTCCGACTATGTCGCCCGATAAATCAGCTTTATTTCTGATGACCGTAACCCCCATACCTTCTGGTAATTTTGCCATAAATTCAGGCCAAATTTTGTGCGGGTCAGTATCTATAGTATCAGTGCCATCAAGCATAAATAAAACGCGGTCGGCTTGGTTTATTTCATCCCATGCACGCTCAATACCTATTTGTTCTACTCTGTCTGGGCTTTCGCGTAGGCCTGCTGTATCTATAATATGCAGTGGCATACCATCTATATGTATATGTTCTCGTAGTACGTCGCGAGTGGTACCGGCTATTTCTGTTACGATTGCGGCTTCACGACCGGCTAGAGCGTTAAGCAGGCTTGATTTACCCGCATTAGGGCGACCTGCAATAACAACACGCATACCTTCGCGCATGATGCTGCCTTGCTTGGCTTGGTTGGTTACAGTGTTAAGCTGAGTAATAATCGCGTCTAAGTCGCCTGACACTTTACCATCTGATAAAAAATCAATTTCTTCATCAGGAAAATCTATTGCCGCTTCTACATACATACGTAAGTGAATTACTTTTTCTACGAGTGTTTCTATGTGCTTAGAAAATTCACCTTGGAGAGACTGTAGGGCGCTTTTAGCGGCTTGCTCGCTCGTAGCATTAATTAAGTCGGCGATGGCTTCTGCTTGTGTTAAATCAAGCTTGTCATTCATAAATGCGCGCTCAGAAAACTCACCAGGCTTTGCTAAACGAACGCCCTCTATTTTACTAATTTCTTTAAGTAACATATCCAGTACTACAGGACCGCCGTGGCCTTGTAATTCAAGTACGTCTTCACCAGTAAATGAGTTAGGACCTGCAAAGTAAATGGCAATACCTTGATCAAGTTGCTCGCCAGCAAGGCTTTTAAATGGCACATAATCGGCGTAGCGAACTTTAGGTATTTTACCTACTACTTTTTCGGCGACACTTTTAGCAAGGCTACCTGAAACGCGAATAATACCAACACCACCACGTCCAGGTGCTGTTGCTTGTGCTGCAATTGTATCTTGATTGATCATGCTATTAATTTGCCAACGATGAGTAACTTTATGCCCGTATTGTAACCTATCGATTTATTTGTAGCGAATAGCTGTGGTGAAAAACAGGCAATAAAAAAGGCGACCGAAGTCGCCTTTATATAAGTAGGAGCTTAGTTAGCCTCTTACTTTAATTCCTTTCTTTTCCATGCCACGGTAGATGATTAACATCTGGACAATAGAAATAAGGTTAGACACTAACCAGTAAAGAACTAAACCAGATGGGAACCATAAGAAGAATACAGAGAAGATAACCGGCATAAAGGTCATCATTTTTTGCTGCATTGGATCAGTAACCGTCATAGGTTGTAGCTTTTGCGTCACAAACATACTCGCACCAAATAATATTGGTAATACGTAGTATGGGTCTTTCGCAGAAAGGTCCGTTAACCAAAAAATGAATTCAGCATGGCGAAGTTCAGTAGACTCTAAGAATACGTAGAACAAGGCTAAGAAAATTGGCATTTGTAGCAAAATAGGGAAACAGCCACCCATTGGGTTAACTTTTTCTTTTTTGTACATTTCCATAGTTGCTTGGCCGAACTTTTGACGGTCATCACCAAACTTTTCTTTAAGGGCTGCCATTTTAGGCTGTAGGGCACGCATTTTTGCCATTGAAGTGTATTGCGCTTTAGTAAGTGGGTACATTAACGATTTAACGATAATAGTGATGGCAATAATTGCTACACCCCAGTTACCTAAAATGCTGTGTAGCCATTTTAGCAATACAAATAAAGGTTGCGAGATAAAGAATAACCAACCGTAATCTACGGTTAGGTCTAGGTCTGGGTGAATCGCTTCAAGAATATCTGACTCTTTCGGGCCCATATAATAAGTAGCTGTTAGTGTTTGCTCACTACCAGCTTGAATATTTACAGCGGGATCTTTAGCACCAATAATAGCGGCATTACTTTTTGTAATTAAGCTATAAAGTGTATTTGATTGATCCTGCATTGGGACCCAAGCACTTACAAAGTAATGTTGAATAAAGGCAACGTAACCACCTTGTGTGCTTTTATTTAGGTTTTTATCAGCCATATCTGAAAAACTATACTTTTCGTATTTTTCTTCATCAGTACCGTATGCAGCACCTAAATAGTTTTGATCAACCATGCTACCTTTTTCTTGTACGGTACGCTTAATTTGCGTGTATAGCTGTACTTGAAGAGGTGCGCTGGTAGTGTTGTTAATTTTGTATTCTAAGCCTACGTCATACTGACCTTTTTTGAATACATACGTTTTAGTAAAACTAACACCATTACTATCAGTAAACTGAAGTGGAACGCGAAGCTCATCACCCGTTAAGGTATATGATTTTTGTTCGGTACTATAAGTAGGGCGACCATTAGCTGATCCGTCAGGGCCATTTAAACCAATTAAGCCACTTTGTGAAAAGTATTGTTTGCCACCATCAAGCTGACCAAGAAGCATATAAGGCGTGTCACTGCCTTTTGTCTCTTCGTATTGAAGAAGGTCTGTTTCAACAATGTCACCGCCTTTGGTGTCAATTTTAACTTTAAAAACGTCAGTTGTAATTTCAATAACTGAACGCTTAGCTAAAGTTGCTGAAGCAGGTAACTCTGAATCTGACGATGAAGGAATATAATCATCCGACTCTGGTGAATTTGCTTGTAGTGTTTGTGTTGTGGCACTTGGATCGACTTTAGGCTTGTTGTAATCATTATCCCATTCTTGGAACAATAAAAACGACACTAGCATTAGGCCAATTAATAAAAACGTGCGTTGCGATTCCATAACAGCTCTTATTTCTCGTGTTGGTGGTTAATATGGGTTAATTTTTCAGGAACGGGGTCGTTTCCGCCTGAATGTAAAGGATGGCATTTTAATATGCGTTTTAAAGCTAACCAACTACCTTTTACCGATCCATGCAATTTAATTGCTTGAATAGCATAACTAGAACAGGTTGGATTAAAACGACAATGCGGACCTAACAGCGGGCTAATCCACTTTTGATAACCGCGGATAAATAACACTAAACAAAAAGTTGGTAAAGCAACAAGTGGTTTAAGTAACCTCATGATGTTTATGCCCCTACTTAAGTTTAGTGAGATAGATATCATGTATTTAAAGACTCAATTAGAAAATTTAAATGCATGATTAAAAGGTGAGCTAAAGATACATTAATTAACCCTGCAATTCTATTGCAATTAGGTTTGTTTGTTAGATTTAGCTGATTTGTTTGGGCGTTTCTTAAAAGGTGGCGGTTTAGGTGCACCTGGTTTACAGCGTTCGTTAATTTTTCGCCATAATTTAGTAAGTTGTTTGGTTATTTCTTCATTAGACTGCTCATCAATACCATTTTTAACCATAAGCACAATATCAATATTATCGATGCTGTGTTGATTTAAACGAAAACTTTCGCGAGCGAGACGTTTAATACGGTTTCGTTGGCATGCCTTTTTTACACGTTTTTTAGCAACAGTAAGACCTAACCGAGGTTTTTCTTGGTCATTTGGTTTAGCTAATAGAGTAAAGAAAGGAGTTGCAGCCCGAGCGGGTTCATTAAATATGCGAGAGTAATGCGAGGGAGTTAACAGACGTAACTCCCTGCCAAAGCTAAAGTCTTCCACTTATAAATTAAGCAGAAAGAACTTTGCGGCCTTTAGCGCGGCGACGTGCTAATACTTTACGGCCATTTACAGTTGCCATGCGAGCACGGAAGCCGTGTGCACGTTTGCGTTTTAAAACGCTAGGTTGAAAAGTTCTTTTCATAACAATCTCATCCGATCGGTTAAAGTTAAAACATCCTATACAGGTCGCGATCCTGGCATAGGTGCCATTGCGAGCGCGAGATATTATAGAGTAAGTAATGTAAAGTCAATCATAATTACGTTAAGGGTATATAACCGACCTACTACTATATAAGAGATCATATAAGGCGATCTGTTAGGATCATCATAAATAAGAAGTTTTCCACAGCCCCTGTATAAAAAGTGAATAAAAGCGGGGGAAAAGTAAATTGGATCGTAAATTTGGTTCGCGATATTGGTGTTATTTTGTTATGATCTCCTCTCAGGATCTAAAATAAAAACTGTTTTAAATCAGCTTGTTAATGATTTTATACATCGATATCAACAATTTTATAAAAATCAATCTTTTACTTGTGGATAAAGTGTCTTCATAATACGCGGTCTTGGGTCGCTTATTGGACCATTTGAACGCAATAAATGTATGATTTATAATCATTAATGATGTGCGGGAATAAAAATTATATCTCTGGGAGTTTAACTGTGTATCTGTCGGTTTGGCAAAGTTGTTTATATGTATTGCAAGATGAGCTGCCTTCGCAGCAATTCAGTATGTGGGTAAGACCGCTACAAGCAGAAAGTACCGAAGATACCTTGACGATTTATGCACCTAATCGCTTTGTGCTTGATTGGGTGAGAGAAAAGTACCTAAATAGAATTAACGAATTACTAGTAGAGATTTGTGGTGTTGAAGCACCAAAACTACGTTTTGATGTAGGTAGTAAACCTTTATTAAATGCACAAGCTGCACCGGTTATAGAAACTCAATCGGCACCAAGTGCACACGCTTCAGCAAAACAACAGCCTCGCGAGCAAAAGCCAGTTGTTGAACCTGCACCTAAGTCAGGTTACAAATCTAACATTAAAGAAAACTATACTTTTGATAGCTTTGTTGAAGGTAAATCAAACCAATTAGCAAAAGCTGCGGCCACACAGGTTGCCGACAATCCTGGCTCTGCTTTTAACCCTGTATTTATATACGGTGGCACTGGTTTAGGTAAAACTCACTTATTACATGCAGTAGGTAATGGCATTATGGCAAACAAGCCAGATGCTAAAATTGTTTACATGCATTCAGAACGCTTTGTTCAAGACATGGTAAAGGCACTTCAAAATAATGCGATAGAAGAATTTAAGCGTTATTACCGCAGTGTTGATGCATTAATGATTGATGATATTCAATTTTTTGCTAACAAAGAGCGTTCACAAGAAGAATTTTTTCATACCTTTAATGCATTGCTTGAAGGCAACCAACAAATTATTTTAACCTCTGACCGTTACCCTAAAGAGATTGAAGGCGTTGAAGACAGGCTAAAATCACGTTTTGGTTGGGGATTAACAATTGCGATTGAGCCACCAGAGCTTGAAACACGCGTTGCTATTTTAATGAAAAAAGCCCAGCAAAGTAAGATTAACTTACCACACGAAGTTGCTTTTTTTATTGCCAAAAAATTACGTTCAAATGTTCGTGAACTAGAGGGTGCACTTAACCGTGTAATCGCTAATGCGAACTTTACCGGTCGTCCTATTTCAATCGATTTTGTAAAAGAAGCGCTACGCGATTTACTTGCCTTGCAAGATAAACTGGTTACCATAGACAATATTCAGCGCACTGTTGCTGAGTACTATCGAATTCGTATATCAGACCTGTTATCTAAGCGCCGCAGCCGCTCTATAGCGAGGCCGCGCCAGGTAGCTATGGCGTTATCTAAAGAATTAACTAATCACAGCTTACCTGAGATTGGTGACGCATTTGGTGGACGCGATCATACGACCGTATTACATGCATGTCGTAAGATAAAATCACTACGTGACGAAAGCCACGAAATTAAAGAAGATTACCAAAACTTAATAAGAACATTGTCATCTTAGGGCTGACTTTATTATGCAAATAACAATATCAAGACAACAATTTTTAAAGCCATTGGTGCAAGTGTCGGGCGCAATAGAGCGCAAACACACGTTGCCAATTTTATCTAACGTTTTGTTAGTGGTAGAAAACGGACAACTTTCAATGACGGGTACTGACCTTGAAATTGAACTAGTTTCTGGCGTATTTGTAGGTGATGATATTGCCGATACAAAACTAACGTTACCCGCTAAAAAGTTACTCGATATTTGTAAAAGTCTACCAGATGGTTCAGACATTACTTTAAGCTTGCAAGAGCATCAATTACTTTTAACCAGTGGTAAAAGCCGTTTTTCATTGACGACTTTATCTGCTGATGATTTTCCTAATTTAGAAGAGTGGGACGGAGAGGTTGAATTTCAACTAACTCGTTTAGAGCTTCGTAAGTTACTCGAAAGCACGCATTTTTCGATGGCAAATCAAGACGTACGTTATTACTTAAATGGTATGTCGTTTGAAGTAGATAATACCGATATAAAAACAGTAGCAACAGATGGTCACCGTTTAGCTATAGCGCAAAAGCAATTAACGCAATCGCTTAATACACAACGTCAATTAATTATACCTCGCAAAGGTGTGCAAGAAATTATGCGCCTTATGGTAGCTGACGATGAATTGGTAACAATTCAGTTTGGTGCTAACCATATCCGTATTATTGATATTGAGTTTACATTTACAAGTAAACTGGTTGATGGGCGTTTTCCAGATTACCGTCGTGTATTACCACGTGGTGGCGACAAAGTAATTACAGCTAACCGAGAATGGTTACGTAATGCGTTCCAACGAGTGTCTATTTTATCTAATGAAAAGTTTCGTGGCGTACGCTTAAACTTATCAAATGGTTTATTAAAAATTACGGCCAACAATCCAGAGCAAGAACAAGCTGAAGAAGTTGTTGAAGTAAGTTACGAAGGTGCCGACCTAGAAATAGGGTTTAACGTGTCTTACGTATTAGACGTACTAAACACATTAAAAACAGAAGACGTACTATTTACATTAGCCGACTCAAACAGCAGTGCATTAATTGAAGGTGCAGGCGATGAAGAAGCAATGTACGTTGTTATGCCTATGCGTTTATAAGACTATAAATACATAATGAGCTTAAGTCATTTGAGCCTCAAATATTTTCGCAATATTGAGGCGCTGACGCTAGAACCAGTTAACGGCGTTAATATAATATATGGTGAAAATGGCAGCGGAAAAACCAGCCTTTTAGAGGCTATCTATTACCTTTCTCACGGCAAATCTTTTCGTACTCCAAAACACAAAAGTATTATCGCGCATCAGCAAGAGCAGTTTGTAATTCACGGGCGCAAAACAATACACGACTTATCTATTCCAATTGGTATTAGTAAAACCCAAACGGGTGAAACTAATTTAAAAATTCAAGGTAAGGCGAGCCGTAAAATATCCGAACTAGCTCAACTCATGCCAGTGCAAATTATTACACCAGAGAGCTATTCTTTGTTTTTTGGTGGGCCTAAAGAGCGCAGAAAGTTTTTAGATTTAGGTTTGTTCCACGTGGAACATGAGTTCTTTTTTTTATGGCAATCGTTCAATAAAGTACTTAAACAACGTAATGCATTGTTAAAAACTAAGCCCAAGAATTATTTTGACCAAATTAAGTTTTGGGACAAAGAATTTGTTAGACTGGCTGAAGAAATAAATAAATTAAGATTGGCGTATATAAGTAGGTTTAAGCAGCAGTTTTTTGATAAAATGTGTGCAGAATTAACGCTTGTACGTGATTTAGAAATGACCTTTAACGCAGGCTGGAAAGAGACCGAATCTCTTGCAGATGCGTTAGAGCAAAACTTTGAGCGAGATGCTCGCCAAGGATTTACAAGTAAAGGCCCTCATAAGGCCGATTTTAGTTTTAGTGTCGCTGGCAACAGTGTGGAGAATACATTCTCACGCGGTCAATTGAAGTTACTATTATATGCGTTAAAAGTTACGCAAAATAGCTTAATTGAGTCAGAGACAGATAAGCAATCTATATTGCTAATAGATGATCTACCTTCAGAGTTAGGCGAAGATACAAAAGAGAAAGTGGGACAATTACTTGCTCACTGCAGTTCTCAAATTTTTATCTCTTCAATTTTGTCTGAAAGTATTTCTGCTGTGGTGGAACCCATGCAACGAGAACTACAAATGTTCCACGTGAAACATGGCAACCTAATAACAAGATAAGTGGGATTAACCATGTCTGAGAATTATGACTCGTCGAGTATTAAAGTACTTAAAGGATTAGACGCAGTAAGAAAGCGTCCTGGAATGTATATTGGGGACACCGATGATGGCACAGGCTTACACCACATGGTGTTTGAGGTCGTTGATAACTCGATCGATGAAGCCTTAGCAGGTCATTGTGATGATATTTATGTAACGATTCACTTAGACGGTTCTGTCTCAGTACGAGATAACGGTCGTGGTATTCCAACTTCTATCCATGAAGAAGAAGGCGTATCAGCAGCCGAAGTTATTATGACGGTACTTCATGCCGGTGGTAAGTTTGATGATAACTCTTATAAAGTATCTGGTGGCTTACACGGTGTTGGTGTTTCTGTTGTAAATGCACTTTCAGAAAAGCTAAAACTTACAGTTCGCCGTGAAGGTAAACTTCATGAGCAGTTTTACACTATGGGTGTTCCAGATGCACCTTTAGCTGTTATTGGTGAATCAGACACGACTGGTACAGAACTGCGTTTTTGGCCAAGTGGTGAAACATTCACAAACTTAGATTTTCATTACGAAATTTTAGCTAAGCGTTTACGCGAGCTTTCATTCCTAAATTCAGGTGTGAGCATCATTTTAAATGATGAACGTGAAGAAAATAAATCTGACCACTTTAAATACGAAGGCGGTATTCAAGCTTTCGTTGAATACTTAAACCGTAATAAAACACCTATACATAAAGGTGTATTCCATTTTACTCACGAACGTGAAGAAGATGGTATTAGCGTTGAAGTATCAATGCAGTGGAATGATGCATACCAAGAAAATATTTACTGTTTCACAAATAATATTCCACAACGTGATGGTGGTACTCACTTAGCCGGTTTTAGATCAGCGCTAACACGTACACTTAATAACTACATGGAAAAAGAAGGCTTTAACAAAAAAGCTAAAACAACCAGCAATGCTACCGGTGATGATGCCCGTGAAGGCTTAACGGCTGTTGTTAGTGTTAAAGTTCCTGATCCTAAGTTCTCATCGCAAACTAAAGACAAGCTTGTTTCAAGTGAAGTTAAGTCTGCAGTTGAACAAGCAATGGCTGAAAAATTCACTGAGTTTTTATTAGAAAACCCAACTGATGCCAAAATTGTTGTAGGTAAGATTATTGATGCCTCACGTGCTCGTGAAGCGGCGCGTAAAGCCCGTGAAATGACACGTCGTAAAGGTGCAATGGACTTAGCAGGCTTACCTGGTAAGCTAGCTGATTGCCAAGAAAAAGATCCTGCCCAATCTGAACTATATATAGTGGAAGGGGACTCTGCTGGCGGATCAGCCAAGCAGGGACGTAACCGTAAAAACCAAGCTATTCTTCCGCTTAAAGGTAAAATCTTAAACGTAGAAAAAGCACGTTTTGATAAAATGTTATCTTCGCAAGAAGTAGCAACACTAATTACTGCATTAGGGTGTGGTATTGGTCGTGACGAATATAACCCTGAGAAATTACGTTACCATCGCATTATAATCATGACCGATGCGGACGTGGATGGTTCTCACATTCGTACGTTACTATTAACATTCTTCTATCGCCAAATGCCTGAAATTGTAGAACGCGGCTATATTTACATTGCTCAACCACCACTTTATAAAGTGAAAAAAGGTAAGCAAGAGCGTTATATTAAAGATGACCCTGCATTAGTTGAATACCTAACATCGCTTGCTCTTAATGGTGCAGCGTTGTATGCAAGTACAGATGCACCAGCTCTTGAAGGTGAGGCGCTAGAAGAAATCGTTCACGATTATCAAAACACAGTTAAAGTAATTGAGCGTTTAAAGCGTAAATACCCTAACACGGTAATGGAACGCTTAATTTATCAAACAGAATTGAAAACTGATGACCTTTCAGATGAAGCTAAAGTAATTGCTTGGACTAAAGTGTTGGTTGACGACCTGATTGCACGTGATGAAGATGCGACTATTTTCCATGCTGGTACAGAGCATGATGCTGAGCGTAATATGTATTACCCGGTTGTGAATATTCGTCAGCACGGTGTAGATAAAGCACACGTACTTCATTATGACTTTATTGCGTCACGTGACTACCAACGCATTGCTGTGACTGGTACTAACATCGCAAACATCCTTAGCGAAGGTGCATATATTCAACGTGGTGAGAAAACAAAACCTGTTGATAACTTTGTGGATGCTTTGGAATGGTTGATCACAGAATCGAAGCGCGGGATCTATATTCAACGCTATAAAGGACTGGGCGAAATGAACCCAAGCCAGCTTTGGGAGACCACAATGGATCCTAGTGCTCGCCGTATGTTACAAGTAACGATCGAAGATGCTGTTGGCGCGGATCAATTATTTGCGACCTTAATGGGTGACCAAGTAGAGCCTCGTCGTGAGTTTATTGAAAAGAACGCACTACGTGTAGTTAACTTAGACGTGTAAAAAATATTGCTTACATAGAAAAAGGAGCCTAATGGCTCCTTTTTTATTTTCTTCAATTACACAAACTGCTTAAAACCTGAGTGTACACACGGTATACTAAGGGTAATTTTCACGCTACTTCTTAGATAGTAAAAAGCCAAATATGCAAAAATATGACGTAAAAACCTTTCAAGGTTTGATCCTGGCTTTACAGGATTATTGGGCGCAGCAAGGCTGTGTCATTATTCAACCACTTGATATGGAAGTGGGCGCAGGGACATTTCACCCGCAAACTTTTTTAAAGTCTATTGGTCCAGAGCCAATGGCGAGTGCATACGTGCAACCGTGTCGTCGTCCTACCGATGGTCGCTACGGTGAAAATCCAAATCGCTTACAACACTACTACCAATTTCAGGTAGTTTTAAAGCCATCGCCAGATAACATCCAAGAGCTTTATTTAGGCTCTTTAGCGGCTATGGGTATCGATACACTAACTCACGAAGTTCGCTTTGTAGAAGACAACTGGGAATCACCTACGTTAGGTGCGTGGGGCCTAGGTTGGGAAATTTGGTTAAACGGCATGGAAGTAACGCAGTTTACCTACTTCCAACAAGTTGGTGGTATTGAGTGTTCACCAGTAACGGGTGAGATCACTTACGGCCTAGAGCGTTTAGCAATGTACATTCAAGGCGTAGATAGTATTTACGACTTAGTATGGGCAGACGGTCCACTAGGGCGCGTAACCTACGGCGACGTGTTCCATCAAAATGAAGTAGAGCAGTCTACTTACAATTTTGAACACGCAAACGTAGAAGACTTATTTGCTCAGTTTGATAAATGTGAAGCAGAGAGCCAAAAGTTAATTGAAGCAAACTTACCACTACCGGCTTACGAGCAAGTAATGAAAGCATCGCACGCATTTAACTTACTAGACGCACGCCACGCAATTTCGGTAACCGAACGTCAACGTTATATTTTACGCGTTCGTGCGTTATCAAAAGCGTGTGCACAAAGTTACTATGACAAACGCGAAGCGCTTGGTTTCCCGCTGTGTAAGGATAAGTAAGTATGTCAGCACAAAATTTATTAGTAGAAATTGGCACAGAAGAGTTGCCACCAAAAGCACTGCGTAAATTAGCAGAAGCCTTTGCTGCAAACTTAACTGCAGAGCTTGAAACACTAGAGTTAGCACATCAAGGCGTAAGCTGGTATGCATCGCCTCGTCGTTTAGGTTTACAAGTAAAAGCGCTTGAAGCTAAGCAACAAGACAAAGAAGTTGAAAAACGCGGTCCAGCAACTAAAGCCGCATTTGACGGTGACGGTAACCCAACAAAAGCAGCAATGGGTTGGGCACGTGGTTGTGGTATTGAAGTAAAAGACGCACAAACACTCGAAACAGACAAAGGCGCATGGTTATTGCACATTGCTAAAGTTGCAGGGCAAGAAACTAAAACGCTAATGACAGGTGCAATTACTAAAGCGTTGGCTAAATTACCAATTCCTAAACCAATGCGTTGGGGCGCGAATAAAACACAATTTATTCGTCCTGTGCATACGGTAACTATTTTGTTTGGTGATGAGTTACTTGAAGGTGAGATCCTTGGTAAGAAAATAACTAACCAGCTTCAGGGTCATCGTTTTCACCACCCAGAAAAAATTAGTATAAACCATGCAGATGACGTTTTTGACGTACTTAAATCTGCTTACGTTATTGCTGATTACGAACAACGTAAAGCGCAAATTCGTACACAAATAGAAGAAGCTGCAAAAGCAGTTAACGCTATTGTTGCTATGGATGAAGATTTACTAGAAGAAGTAACATCACTTGTAGAGTGGCCAGTTACTTTAACGGCAACATTTGAAGAAGCATTTTTAGATGTACCAGCCGAAGCGTTAATCTATACCATGAAAGACGATCAAAAATACTTCCCGTTATTAGATCAAAACGGCAAACTTTTAAATAAATTTTTGTTTGTATCTAACATAGAAAGTAAAGATCCAAGTGTGGTTATTTCTGGTAACGAAAAAGTAGTGCGCCCGCGTTTAGCCGATGCACAGTTCTTCTTTGAAACAGATAAAAAGAAAACTCTAGAAAGCCGATTAGAATCGCTTGATAGCGTATTGTTCCAAAAGCAACTTGGTACGCTTAAAGATAAGTCTCAGCGTATTAGTGAACTTGCGGGTTACATTGCTGAGCAATTAGGTGCTGATAAAGACCTAGCACAGCGTGCAGGCTTATTAAGTAAAACTGACCTAATGACTGAAATGGTAATGGAATTTACCGACGTGCAAGGTGTAATGGGAATGCATTACGCTCGCCACGATGGTGAAGCCGAAGATGTAGCCGTAGCGCAAAACGAGCAGTACATGCCACGCTTTGCAGGCGACAACTTACCTACAAACTTAATTAGCTGTGCAGTAGCTATTGCTGATAAGTTTGATACGCTGGTGGGTATTTTTGGTATAGGCCAGGCACCTAAAGGTGACAAAGACCCATTTGCTCTTCGTCGTGCTGCTATTGGTGCACTTCGCATTATGGTAGAAAAAGAACTACCACTTGATATTTTAGACCTAGTAGCTAAATCGCAAACATTGTTTGGCGACAAGTTAACTAACTTAAATGTATCAACTGACGTATTTGAATTTATGCTAGGGCGCTTTCGTGCTTGGTATCAAGACGAAGGTATTGAAGTAGACGTAATTCAAGCAGTGCTTGCACGTCGTCCGACTAAACCTGTTGATTTTGATCGCCGTGTTAAAGCCGTAAGCCACTTCCGTACATTAGACGCAGCAGAAGCGCTTGCAGCAGCTAATAAGCGTGTAGGTAATATTCTGGCTAAAAACGACATTACCAGCCAAGGTAGTGTTGATGAGAGCTTATTAAGCGACGACGCTGAAAAAGTATTAGCATCACAAGTAGCAAAATTTGCCACTGACCTTGCACCACTTTACGCAGATGGAAACTACCAAGAAGCATTAAGCCAATTGGCAGGTATTCGCGAAAGTGTTGATAACTTTTTTGACAACGTAATGGTTATGGCCGACGATGAAGCTGTTAAGCAAAATCGTCTTGCGCTGCTAAGCCAGTTAAGCGGATTGTTTTTAGGTATTGCAGATATTTCTGTTTTACAAAAATAACACCGATTAACAATTTTAAAAGCCAGCGTTTTGCTGGCTTTTTAGTTTTCACTGTATGCAAAGGAAACCCCATTGATGATTTCTATGAAACGAATTTTAACCTTAGCAATTGCTGGTTTACTTACTGCCTGTACAAGCCAAATTTCGATTAACGATGTATTACCTCAGCAAGAGCTTGATCGCACAATTTACTTACGTGGCGACTTTACACTGTGGGATGCAGAGCCCCAGTATCAGTTTGCGCCAGTTGGACCAGCGCTTTATCAAGCACAAGTTAAATTTTCGACGCCTGGTAAAGTGTACGAATTTAAAATAGCCGATGCCGACTTTAGTGAAGGTTACAACTGTGGTTACAGCGACGCACAACCAGCAGGGCAAAGCCTAACACTCGGCCAACCAGCTATCGCAGACTGTAATACTATTTATAACTACTTTAGTTTCACACCAGCAATAAAAGGCATATACATAGTAAGTATTGATTATAGTGACTACGACAAGCCACAAGTGACGATAACCAAAAAGTAAGTTCGCTACCTATTTTTGTGTTTAAAGCTTTTTCGGAGACTATTGTATTTTGGTATCGTAGTCTTATCTAAAAGGAATTTTTAATGATTAAATTGAAAGCGATAGAGCGAGAGAGAAAATCAGATATAGAGGCTTTGGTTTTAGATTGGGCTAAAAAAGCTACACCAATCTATGATGGAAAGTATAGTGAAAAAAATTTAAAAGTAGCCGCTAGTGTAATAGCTGCTTTTTATGACACGAATAAAGAAGTTCCATCATATTGTTTATCGAATTTAATTGAGGATGTATTAAGAGATTACATACATAAAAGGGTCCAATGTAGTTGCTTTGAACAATTGGATCAGGATATTAAAGATAAATTCGAGAATTTAGAAAATGGGATTATTAGTTATTGTTATTTAACAGCTATAAACATTCCGGAGGACTTTCCAATTGAGCAGCATGAATTAGATACTGTTGAAGGGTATAAATTCAGTTTTGTTAATCTATATCCAGAAAAATTTAGAAGAATAGAAGGAGATGGCTATAAAAAAGTACTTATATGTTTAGATGCAGGTTCACCTGATATAGCCTTCCATAAAGCACATCAATTCTTATTAACTAAAATAGCTATATGGAGTTTGTTATATACAAAAAGTATTTTTAGCTTAGAAGATGAAAAATCTCTCAATCCCTTTGGGCTTGGCAAGTTACATACTTTGCATATTAAAAGTAGTGGTAAAGAAGTAAGTAATTATATTGAACCAGACTTCGTTTCCAAGCCACCATGGTTAATTTCTTACTCAAACATTTCTAATAAAATTTTATCAGAAAGCATTATTTTAGAACGCAAATTGTATAAACTAAAATATGCGCAAAAAATAATTAACACTACTTGTAACTATCTAACAGCTGCTAATGCTTTTAATAACATGTGCTTACTGAATGAACTTTGGGCTGTTATTGAATTATTGAATAAAAAAGAGAGACCAAAAGGTGTGTCGAAAGAGACTGTTGGTAAAAATGGGGTTGAGGAAAAAAATACGGCAAAAAGTGCAATTTTGAGGTGTTGCAAAAGCATAAATCGAGATGAGGGATTGCTATTACACTCCGCGCGTATTATTAGGAATATTTCTACACACGATACTTATAAAAGCGATTATGCTAAATACATGTGCCAAGAGCTTTGCAAGGTGTTTTTAGATGTATTAATTTATCATAGTGATATAAGTAACGAGACTAGCTTTGATGAAGCGTTGCCGAAAGTAGAACAAGAGTATTGGAGTATAAAAAATAAGCAACCTATTAAAATAAGTTTGTAATTACAACCCTTTCTTCACCACATATCTATACGGTGCTTCTTCTGCATCTTTAGCCACCAGCGTATGATCCATAAACGTACAAAAGCTCGGAATGTCGCGAGTTGTTGATGGGTCATCAGCAGTTATTAATAACGTTTCACCATCATTCATTTTACGAATAGCAGCACGTACCATCATTACTGGCTCTGGGCAGCGAAGGCCTATGGCATCTAATTGGTGATCGGGATTATCAAAGCTCATAATAAATTGGCCTGTTTAATTAAAGTGATTACTGCGTACGTGAGTGCTTAGGTATAGCAATTAATAAGTTTGGCAGTTTAACGCAATTTCAAATGTAATTTAACTATTTTACTTAATGCTTTTAGCAGTTTCAAAATGCTTTATTTAATAATACGCCCGATCACATAATTACGCTGTTACATACTTACTTCATAAAGGGTCGTTTTCATAAATTGAAGTTAATAAAAAAGGCGAACTGAATAAAATCAGTTCGCCTTTTTAATCACCAAGATGGTTTTACATGTTTAAACTAATTAGTCTTGAACACGTTCAAATACAGTTGCAATGCCTTGGCCTAAACCAATACACATAGTTGCTAAACCGTATCGTACATTTTTGTCTTCCATTAAGTGAATAAGCGATGTGCTAATACGCGAACCCGAACAACCCAGTGGGTGACCAAGTGCGATTGCGCCGCCATTTAAATTCACTTTTTCGTCAACAACATCCATTAACCCTAAATCTTTCATTACAGGTAATGATTGTGCTGCAAAGGCTTCGTTAAGTTCTACTACGCCTAGGTCATCAATTGTAATACCGGCTTGTGCAAGTGCTTTTTTACTTGCTGGTACTGGGCCGTAACCCATAATTGATGGATCGCAACCAGCGACTGCCATTGCTTTAATACGCGCACGAATTGGTAAGCCAAGTTCTTTTGCTTTCTCTTCGCTCATTACTAACATTGCAGATGCGCCGTCAGAAAGTGCAGAAGACGTACCGGCTGTTACCGTACCCGATGCAGGATTAAATACAGGGCGAAGTTTTGATAGGCCTTCTACTGTTGTTTCTGGGCGAATTACTTCGTCGTCTTCAACTAATATAAGCGAACCATCTGCTGCGTGACCTTCCATTGCTAAAATTTCGCGACGAAAACGGCCTTCAACAGTTGCCGCTTGTGCACGTTGATGTGAGCGATAAGCAAATTCATCTTGTTGCTCACGGCTAATGCCATGAAGCGTTGCAAGGTATTCTGCTGTTAAACCCATTGAGCCAGACGCTTGTGCAATTGATGTTGCTAAGCCTGGATGAAAGTCGTTGCCGTGAGTCATAGGTACGTGGCCCATGTGCTCAACACCACCAATTAGGTAAGTGTCGCCAGCGCCTGTCATTATTGCGCGTGCTGCGTCATGCAATGCTTGCATAGACGAGCCACATAAACGGTTAACCGTTACAGCAGGTACGCTGTGTGGGATACCGGCAAGTAATGCTGCGTTACGTGCTACGTTAAAGCCTTGCTCTAATGTTTGCTGTACACAACCCCAATAAATATCGTCAATTGATGCTGGATCAACTGCTGGGTTGCGATCAAGTAAGCCTTTCATTAAATGTGCGCTTAAGTCTTCAGCACGTTTATGTTTGAATACACCACTTTTAGAGCGACCCATTGGTGTGCGGATACAATCTACAATTACTGGATTATTCATGATATTAACCTTCCACCTTATAGAAAACACGACCTTCTTCGGCCCACTTGCGAGTTTGCTCAGATACTTGGTAAATCGCACCTAGGTGAGCGTATTTGTCTGCTGCTGCAACAAAGTTAGCTAAACCAGTTTGATCTAAGTAACGGAACGCGCCGCCTCTAAATGGAGGGAAACCAACACCGTAAACTAATGCCATATCTGCTTCTTGCGGAGAGGCAACAATGCCTTCTTGCAAACACAGTAGCACTTCGTTAATCATTGGAATCATACAACGGTCGATGATTTCTTGTTTATCAAATTCTTTTGGTGCGTCTGTAATTGGGCTTAGTAGCTCAACTGCTGTCTCGTCATGAGACTTTTTAAGACGACCGCGACGATCTGTTTCGTATTTGTAAAAACCAGCTTTGTTCTTTTGACCAAAACGTTTTTCGTTGGCAAAAATAGTCACAGGGTCTTTATCAGCACGCGCCATACGCTCAGGGAAACCGTCAGCCATTACGCCAGTACAATGGAATGCTGTATCAATACCTACAACATCAAGTAAGTAAGCCGGACCCATAGGCCAGCCAAATACGTTTTCCATTACTTTATCTACTTTTGCAAAGTTAGCGCCTTCAACCACTAATTTGCTAAAACCTGCAAAGTAAGGGAATAAAACACGGTTTACAAAAAAGCCTGGGCAATCGTTAACAACAATTGGCGATTTACCTAATTTAAGTGCGTAATCAACTACTGCATTAATTGTTTTATCTGAGGTTTTTGCGCCACGGATAATTTCTACTAATGGCATTTTTGGCACAGGGTTGAAAAAGTGCATACCACAGAAGTTTTCTGGCTTATCTAGCGCTTGTGCTAGTAAATCAATACAAATAGTTGATGTGTTTGAAGTAAGTACCGTACCTTCTGGCATGGTCTTTTCAAGATCAGCGAGTACTGCTTGCTTAACTTTAGGGTTTTCTACAACGGCTTCAACAATAATGTTGGCACTTTGTAGGTCTGACTCGTTAAGTGTTGGTTTAATTTTGCTAAGTGTTGCCAACATTTTTTCCATTGGCATGTGGCCACGCTTAACTTTTGCGCCTAATAACTTAGACGCTTCACCCATACCTAAATCAAGCGCATCTTGTTGGATGTCTTTCATTATAATAGGTGTGCCTTTATAAGCAGACTGGTATGCAATACCGCCACCCATAATACCAGCCCCTAATACAGCGGCTTGTTTAATTTCTACATCGCTTTGTTTAGCAAATTTACGTGCTTTACCTTTAATGTATTGGTCAGCTAGGAATATACCTGTCTGTGCAGCTGCTTCTGGTGTACGTGCTAATTTAGCAAAGTTAGCATTTTCGATTGCCATTGCTTCATCGCGAGTACAGTTTGCCGCTGCTTTAATAGTACGTACAGCCATAACCGGTGCAGGATAGTGGCCTTTGGTTTTACCCATTACCATACCTTCTGCCATAGCAAAGCTCATGCCTTGCTCAACACGGTTTAATTTAAGTGGCTGTAGTTTTACGTTACGTTTTGCTTGCCAATCTAGCTTGCCAGAAATCGCTAGCTCAAGTGTTGATACACTTGACTCTAAAAGTTTGTCAGCACTAACTACTGCGTCAAGCGCACCTACTTTAAGGGCATCTGCAGCGCGATTTTCTGCGCCTGAGGTAATCCACATCATTGCGTTATCGGCGCCAATGATACGTGGTAAGCGCACTGTGCCACCAAAACCAGGCATTATGCCAAGTTTAACTTCTGGTAGGCCCATTTTAGCTGTTTCGCTTGCCACACGATAATCGGTAGCAAGTGCCCACTCACAACCACCGCCAAGTGCCATACCGTTTATAGCGCTTAGAGTTGGGAATGGTAAATCTTCGATTGCATCAAAAACGTCGGTTGCGTTTTTGATCCACACTACTAATTCTTCTTCAGGTTTAGTAAATGTAGGTAAAAATTCGAAGATATCGGCACCAATAATAAAGTGGTCTTTATCACTGGTAAAAATCATGCCTTTGATATCAGTATTGGCAGCTAATTCTTTTAATGCTGCTGCGCAATCTGAAAGAGTTTTTTGAGATAATGTGTTTACAGAACCTGCAACACAAAACTTAAACTCGGCGATGTTTTCCTTTAGGAAGCTAACTTCAAAGGAATCGCTTTTATATAACATTATTATTCTCCCTAGTTGACGAACTAAGACTGGTACGATGAGTTTGCATTTCAATCAGTGTGCTTGCTTTAAATTAAAAATGCAACGAAAAATTTAACTCGGTTACAATCGACTGGTTAAAATATAGCTGGTTTGGTGCTAAGGTGGTTGAAAAGTTTTTATTCACTACTTTAATTTTTATTAAAGGACATTATGAAAAAATATTTACTAAGTGTTGCGGCAGCTGCATTCATTTTCCCTCTTCACTCTGCCGAGGCAAGTATCGATAACGATGCCTTTTTAGATGCCGAAAAAAAAGTAAGGTACGGAAGTTACCAAGACTTTAAACAAGCGGTTAGTAACCTAAATCATCCGTTAAAACCGTATGTTGAAAAAACATATTGGCAACGTCACCCGAGTATTAAGCATCAGGCAGAGATAGAAGACTATTTAAATATATATCAGCATACACCGCTTGAGTGGCCGGTGCGCAAAGCGTGGTTGGAGTATTTAAAAGAGAACAATGAAAAAGCGGCGTACATACGCAACTACCGTGAAACTTCTAATACTGGGCTTACCTGTACTTATTTAGATTTTCAGCTCGACTTGGGCGCGCCTGAAAAGGCGATTCTAAATCAGGTGACCGACTTATGGGCCGTTGGTAAATCGCAACCTAATGGCTGTGATAGTTTGTTTTCTACGTGGCGTAAAAAAGGCTACATGAAAGAAGAAACGGTTTGGAAGCGTGTAACACTTGCTGCACAAGGCGGGACGCAAAGCTTATTGCCTTACTTAAAAACTTTACTGCCAAGTAAGGAGCGTTACTTAGCTGATTTATACTTAAAAGTGCGAAAAGATCCAAGCACGGCAGCTGGATTATATCGATATAAAAATAAGTCGGCTAAAGAAGGCCAAATAGCAATTTATGGTGTTAAACGTTTGGTTTGGCGCGATAAAGAGCTTGCTTTAAAAGCATGGGAAAAACTAGAAAAAATATTTAAGTATAGTGATGAAGATAAAGCTGACGTGTATTACACCTTTGCGTTGTCACTTGCTTCAAGCGGGCATAAGCAAGCGAGCTTTTGGCTAAATAAAGTGCCGAAAGAGCGACTAGACAGCAAGCTTATTCAATGGCAACTGGGCAATATGCTCAAAACCCAAGATTGGGAAGGGATTGCTGCGTTTTTTACAGGAAAAGAGGATTTAAGCCTTGGCCAGCAATATTGGTTAGCTTATAGCTATGCTAAACGTGGCGAGCAACAAAAAGCAGACGATATTTGGAAAAAAGTAGCGGCTAATCGTGATTATTACGGCTTTTTAGCAGCAGCACGTTTAGGTTTGCCCGTTGATTTAAATAATCAACCTTTAGCAGTCGATAAGGTGCTTGTAGATAAAGTAAGTAATGCACCTGGCTTTAAGCGTGCAAAAGCACTTTATGATATTGAGCGCTTTACGTCGGCGCGCCGTGAGTGGAATTATTTAACGGATACGTCTAGCAATGAAGAAAAGCTAGCAGCATCACAACTATCTACCGATTTAGGTTGGCACGACAGTACTATTTTTACTTTAGCAAAAATTAAAGCGTGGGATAACGTAGAGCAACGTTTTCCGTTTGCGTTTCAAGATGTTTTTGAGCGCTACAGTAAACGTAGCAAGATAGATGTTGCCTGGAGTATTGCTATTGCAAGGCGCGAAAGCTCTTTTGCGCCAGATGCACGCTCGCATGCTAATGCACGTGGTTTAATGCAGTTATTACCTAGTACTGCTGAATATGTAAATAAAGGCAGTGTGACAAGTAGTCGTTTATATCAACCTAAAACAAATATTAGGTTAGGTACTAGTTACTTACAGTACTTAAAAAAGAAAAACCATGGCAATGAGGTGCTGGCAACAGCTTCTTATAATGCGGGTTATCACCGTATAAAGCGTTGGTTACCTGATGACGCTATTCCGGCTGAGTTATGGGTAGAGCTTATTCCGTATCGCGAAACCCGCGATTACGTAAAAAATGTATTTGCGTACAGGCAGGTTTACCATACAAGAATGGGCCGAGAAGGTAATGTATTAGCGCCGCTACTCGAAATGAAAATGGGCGGTTGAATATATGATACCAATCGACCAATAACTTAACACGATAGGTATAGGTATTAATAAGGGGGATGTTTACATGTTAAATATCCCCCTTTTTTGAGCGCTTAGTGTTTAAGTGGTAGACTCAGAGCAAGTTAAATTTAACAGATGGATTAACAATGGATAAATTAGCCGTTTTATACGCCGAACATATTGCAACACTGCAACAGCGTACTCGTACAATTTGTAATAGCGAAGGGTTAGAAGGATTAGTAATTCATTCAGGCCAAGCTAAGCGCCAGTTTTTAGATGATATGTATTATCCATTTAAAGTTAATCCACAGTTTAAAGCATGGTTACCGGTTATTGATAATCCTCATTGCTGGATTGTGGTAAATGGTAGCGACAAGCCAAAACTCATATTTTATCGTCCAGTAGATTTTTGGCATAAAGTACCAGACGAGCCTCGCGACTTTTGGGCTGAGTACTTTGATATAGAGCTACTACTTCAGCCTGATCAAGTAGAAAAGTTATTACCATACGATAAAGCTAAATATGCTTACATGGGTGAATACATTGAAGTAGCGCAAGCTCTTGGTTTTAGTATTATGAACCCTGAGCCTGTACTTAACTATTTTCATTACCACCGCGCTTATAAAACGCAGTACGAACTTGAATGTTTACGCAACGCTAACCGCATTGCAGTAGATGGGCATAAAGCCGCACGCGACACATTTTTTAATGGTGGTAGCGAGTTCGATATTCAGCAAGCGTACTTAATGGCAACACGTCAAAGCGAAAATGAAATGCCGTACGGCAACATTGTTGCGCTTAACGAAAACTGCGCTATTTTGCACTACACGCACTTTGATCCAAAAGCGCCACACACTCATAACTCATTTTTAATTGATGCCGGTGCAAACTTTAATGGTTATGCTGCTGATATTACTCGTACGTATGATTTTAAAAAGCAGGGTGAGTTTGCTGAGCTTGTACAAGCGATGACGGTTCAACAAATCGAGTTAGGTAAAGGTTTAAAGCCGGGTATGCTTTATGGTGACTTACACGTTGAGTGCCATAACCGTATTGCACAAATACTCAGTGACTTTAAAATTGTTAACCTACCCGCTGAGGAAATTGTTGAGCGTAAAATTACCTCTACTTTCTTCCCGCATGGACTAGGGCATCACCTAGGTTTACAAGTGCATGATATGGGTGGTTTTATGAGTGACGAAAAGGGCACACATCAGCCATCGCCTGAAGGGCATCCGTTCTTGCGTTGTACTCGCCTGATTGAAAAAAACCAAGTATTTACTATTGAGCCAGGTTTATATTTTATTGATTCACTGCTTGGTGATTTAGCGCAAACCGATAATAAGCAGTTTATTAATTGGGAAAAGATTGAGTCATTTAAACCATTTGGCGGTATTCGTATTGAAGATAACATTATTGTTCACGAAGATAGCTTAGAGAATATGACACGAGATTTAGCGCTCGATTAATTCTAGTTAACACTAATTAGTTTATACACGTTAAAATACGTACATTATTTAAAGGGGCCTTTTGGCCCCCTTTTTACAAGTTTAAAATATGCCTGAATATAAATATCCCGCTGCTGACGTTTTTCATCAAGAAGAAATTAAAAAAAGTACGTTTATAGTTCACATTGCACATACCCCCGATTTAAATTCAGCTAAAGCATTTATTAAAAGCATTGAAGAAAAGTATAGCGATGCGCGTCATAACTGCTGGGCACATGTGGCAGGCAACCCCGGTGGCAGCCATGTTTATGGTTTTTCGGACGATGGTGAACCAAATGGCACTGCAGGAAAACCTATGTTAAATGTGCTGGTGGGTTCAGGCCTTGGCGAAATCACAGCTGTAGTCACACGTTACTTTGGCGGAATAAAATTAGGCACGGGCGGATTAGTACGTGCTTATGGTGGCTCATTAAATAATGCATTAGTAAAATTGCAAACGGTACTTAAAGTTCCCAGTGTTGAAATTACAGGGAGTAGCGAGTACAGCATGCAAGGTGCGATTGAGCAGTTATTAAAAACAAAGTATCAAGTGCTTAATATTGATAAGCAATTTACTGCTAATATTGAATGGGTGATTACAATAGATAGCCGCGAAGCTCAGCAAGCAATCAAAGATATTTTTGATTTAAGTCACGGCGCAGTTGAGTTAACTATTAAAGAGTAATAACCTACACAAATTGCATGTAATGCATACTGACCCTATTTAATTTGGTTGATACTACTCAGCCTGAATTTACTAATAATAAAAGCGACAAGCTAAATGCAATTTCGTACCATCATAAAAATTCTTGGCCAACTTGTTGCGCTGTTTAGTATTACCATGGTGCCTCCGGCACTGGTGTCTTTAATATATAAAGACGGTGGTGGTGTTCCTTTTGTTTTAGCATTTATCTTTAGTGTTGTTATTGGCATGATGGCTTATTACCCAAACCGCCATGAAAACGGTGACTTAAAAGCACGTGAAGGCTTTTTAATTGTTGTTTTGTTTTGGCTGGTACTTGGGGCGTTTGCGTCCTTGCCGCTTATATTTTTACAAGAACCTAATTTATCGCTCGCCGATGCGGTGTTTGAAGCATTCTCTGGCTTAACAACCACCGGCGCTACAGTGCTTACCGGTATTGAGTACTTACCTAAGTCGGTGTTGTTTTATCGCCAGCAACTCCAGTGGTTTGGAGGTATGGGTATAATCGTACTCGCTGTCGCTATACTCCCCATGCTAGGTGTTGGTGGTATGCAGTTATATCGCGCTGAAATACCTGGGCCTGTAAAAGATTCCAAAATGACCCCGCGAATTGCCGATACAGCAAAGCACCTTTGGTATATTTATGTGTCACTGACTATTGCTTGTATGCTGGCTTATTGGGCAGCCGGGATGGAGTGGTTTGATGCGATATGTCATGCATTCTCAACGGTCGCGATAGGTGGTTTTTCTACTTACGATGCTTCTATGGGGCACTTTGACAGCCCTGTAATTAACTTTATTTGTGTGTTCTTTTTAATTATTGCCGCTGTTAACTTCTCCCTGCATTACGCCGCAGTGGCCAGTCGTAACATACAAGTTTATATTCGAGACCCTGAGTTTAAGGTGTTTTTGTGTATTCAATTAGCGCTGGTGGTTATTTGTTTTACCGTACTTTCCTCTAATGAAATATTTGCTAATGGCGATGAAACCCTCGATCAGGCATTATTTCAAGCTGTTTCTATGAGTACAACAGCAGGCTTTGCTACGGATAACTTTTCAACATGGCCTTTGTTTTTACCTATTTTACTTATATTTTCGAGCTTTATTGGTGGTTGTGCAGGCTCTACCGGTGGTGGTATGAAAGTAGTGCGCGTGTTCTTACTTTACTTGCAGGGTGTGCGTGAGCTTAATCGTTTGGTGCACCCACGGGCTATATATTCAATCAAGCTGGGTCGAAAGGCGTTGCCAGACAAAGTAGTAGAAGCCGTGTGGGGATTTTTCTCTGCGTATGCGTTGGTGTTTATTATTATTATGTTAGCGCTTATGGGCACGGGTATGGATAACATAACTGCGTTCTCAGCCACTGCGGCTTGTTTAAATAACTTAGGTCCAGGTCTGGGTGATGTAGCATCGCATTATGGCGCTATAACCGATGGTGCTAAATGGTTGCTTACCATTGCAATGGTGTTTGGTCGTTTAGAAATATTTACTTTATTAGTGCTATTTACGCCTACTTTTTGGCGTGGATAAACGAGCGGCTTAAGTTTTAAATTACGAACTATTGGGAAAGGGATATGCCAACAAATTTAGAAAAGCTAAAGCATATAAGTGTAGGCAGCTTAGTCGACCTAGAAATATTAACACCTACAAGCAGTAAGCGTGTTAAAACTGAATTAGTTGGTTTACTCGATAAACAGTTTATTATTTTAAATTATCCCAATGCAAAGCGTTTACCTGCGGCGAGTGACTATTTACGTGATGGCGTAATGGTTGTTGTAAGAGCGCTTATTGAAGGTAGTGGTGGGCAAGTTATTGCGTTTCGCCAGCAAATTATGTCGGTAGCCTCTCATCCCGCTAAACTCGTGTTTATAAACTTTCCAAAGCAAGTGCAGTTATTTGCGCTACGCTCACAAACACGCATACCTACCTTATTACCTGCAAAGCTAAAGCTAAGTGACGATAGGGTACTTGAAGGCCTTATTAAAGACATTTCACTCACTGGTGTAATGTTTGATATTAGAGGCGATCAGCAAGTTGAAAGTATTAAAGATATGCAATGCACTGTCGTACTTAATAGCAGTGATAAAGATTTTGAAGGTGAAATTTGCAGTGTTAAAGAGCATGCCGCAGGTGTGCACTGTGGAATTAAGCTACTAGCAAGCGAGGATGAAATGAAAGCCTTTATGAAAGAGCATTTTATAGACCCTTCTGCGCTTGAGCCTACCGTTGAATAAATAGGTTTTCGCTTATTTGCAACAAAAAGGCATTTTACGTCAGTATTTATAAAATGTTTTTTTCTCTTTCATAATTAAAATTATTATTCAAATAAAACAAATGATTACGTATTATTTTTTACAGCTTATTTTTTGTTATTAAAGCTTCCTCGTTAAAATTTATCTCAATTATTCTTTTAAATCCCTCCTTTTAAACCCTAACATTTAAAAATGTATCTTTTAATAAAAACAAACTTTTAGGTTTTTAATGGTTTAAATGTAAACCTTTTAAA
>NZ_PJBK01000029.1:0-44196 GCF_002836155.1 Pseudoalteromonas sp. GutCa3
GTTTTTACTTAGCCCGCTAGGTTACAAACCTCACGCCGCGATTAAATCGCCCCTAGATTGAACAAATTTTAATCCTGAAAGGTCAACAGGCCCTAAGCCAGTAACTTTGTTGCTGGCTTTTTTAATGTCAGCCCTTTTTATATTGCAGGTTACGGCTTCTATTGATCAGATCGCTGTACTATCAACGCCGTACTTTGGGATCACGCATTTACTAACACAGCCTTTTCGGATCATTACTTTACTAAGCCAAATACACTTTTTCGCTATTTTAGGCTCTGAGATAATTTGATCGTTATTTATTTGTATAAACAATCAACAACTTATGGCTTTGACTAGGTACAACTCTGATCTGAGAGTGGATCGGCTTGGTAAAAATCTGATCCTTTATTTGGAGCTTAGTAAAATTTAGATCTATTTTTAAACGTATTGATTGTTACACAGGCGGGTATGTTAATTTTAAAATAGCTTTAAAGTTACTTTTAAACGATCGATCTGTAAAAAAGTCTTGGTTAGTAAAACAATGATCCCAGCTAATTTTGTATTATTTAATGATTTACTAGCGACAAAAAGCAGATAATTTCAAAAATTAGCTATTTTATAAATTTATCGTAAATCTCTTTTTATTACGTTAAATATTAAAAAGGTTTTAAAAATATGACGTTAATGAGGTTTTTTGTCACTAATTTGTGTTTTTTTTACCACCATTTTAATTTACACGTTACACTTTCATAAAAATGTCATACTTAGTCATAATAATGAAAACTAATTCGATAGCGTAAGAGATAAATTGGAATGTCACGTAAAGTACTAGTCGTAGATGACGAAGCTCCTATCAGGGAGATGTTGGTTTTTGTTTTAGAGCAAAATGGATTTCAAGCAATTGAAGCAGAAGATTACGACTCTGCTATTGCAGCTATGGTTGAACCTTACCCAGATATGGTTTTACTTGATTGGATGTTACCAGGTGGAAGCGGTATTCAAATTGCTAAAAAGTTTAAGCAAAACGAACACACCCGCCAAATCCCAATTATTATGCTTACAGCCCGCGGCGAAGAAGAAGACAAAGTACGTGGCCTTGAAGTAGGTGCTGACGATTACGTCACTAAGCCGTTTTCTCCTAAAGAGCTTATGGCGCGTATTAAAGCGGTTATTCGCCGTGTATCGCCAACCTCATTAGAAGAAGCTATTGAAGTACATGGCCTGCGTTTAGACCCTATTTCGCATCGTGTTACCTCAGAAGGTAATGAGCTTGATATGGGGCCAACCGAATTTAGATTACTGCACTTTTTTATGACTCACCCAGAGCGTGTTTATAGCCGTGAACAACTGCTTGATCATGTATGGGGAACTAATGTTTACGTAGAAGATCGCACGGTTGATGTGCACATTCGTCGTCTGCGTAAAGCAATTGGCCCACTTGGACATGACCGTTTGGTGCAAACTGTACGTGGTGCTGGATATCGTTTTTCAAGTAAGCTGTGATCAGCTTAAAGCTTAGCTAATGTATGAAATACGCATGTATTACTACTCTAAGGTAAAGTGAGTGTATGTATCGAGTTGTTAATAAGCAGGCGTTAGTAAAGCGCCTGTTTATCTATTTTTTACCCTTACTATTAATTGGTGTGCTAGTTGGCGCGCCATTTTTGCTTTTATTTTTAGGATCTTTTTCCCTCCTTATTTGGCACTACCATCAACTTTATCGTTTGAGCGATTGGCTACTTAATCAACGTAGCTTTAATCCACCTGAGGGCGAGGGTGCATGGGAGCAAGTGTTTGAAGGTATTTATCATCTACAGCACCGTAATCGTAAAAAACGTAATGAGCTTGCTGATTTAATTCGTCGCTTTCGCGATGGAGCTGAAGCAGTACCTGATGCGGTAGTGGTACTGCAAAATGATTTAAGTATTGTGTGGTGTAATCAACTAGCGCTTAAAGTGCTTGGTTTGCAGTGGCCAACCGATCATGGTCAGCGTCTTGATAATTTAATTCGCGAACCTAAGTTTGCTAAATACATGCACAAAGGTGAATTTGACGACGCGCTTGAGCTGGATAACGGCCATAGCATTGAGCAAGTACTAGAATTTAGGGTAATGCCTTATGCAAGCACGCAACTTATGGTTGTTGTGCGTGATGTAACGCGCTTAAAACAGCTAGAACAGATGCGTAAAGACTTTGTAGCCAATGTGTCACACGAACTACGTACACCGCTTACAGTGGTTACTGGGTATCTTGAGATGATGGATGGCGACATGATGCCGCCGCCAGCAATGTGGAACAAAGCGCAAAATACTATGCTTGAACAATGCAAGCGCATGGATAGCTTAGTCAGCCAATTATTATCGCTTTCGCGTATTGAAGGTGCTCGTCGCCAAGACAACGATAAAGCTATAAACGTACCGCAATTACTTGGTTATATTCACACTGAGGCAAACTCAATTAATCAAGATAAAGGCCATGAGCTTATTTTTAATATTGATAAAACCCTCGATATTAAAGGCTCTGAGGATGAACTGCGTAGTGCGTTTTCTAATTTAGTATTTAACGCCATTCATTACACTAAACCCGGTGGCAAAGTGGAAGTATGTTGGCAGCGCAAAAACAATAAAGCGTGTTTTAGTGTTACCGATAATGGTGATGGTATTGCGCCAGAGCATATTAACCGTTTAACTGAGCGTTTTTATCGTGTTGATAAAGCCCGCAGCAGAACAACAGGTGGCTCAGGTTTAGGGCTTGCGATTACAAAACATGTACTAACGCGCCACGATAGTAAATTAAATATTAGCAGTGAAGTTAACAAAGGTTCGTGTTTTTCTTTCGAATTTTCAATAGATAAGACAGTTTCGCTAGCTAAGTAATTAGGCTGAAAAGCAAAGTCATAAAAGTGTCATTTAAGAGTAATGTAACTGTCATGTACTCACTTTAGAGTGGGCAGCAGTTAGAAAATGGGACGAACAAACCGGAGAACCCTACATGAAATTTAAAAACTTAGTTGCCGCAATGGGTGTGGCTGTTACAACTTTCGTATCTGCACAAGCAGTTGCTTTAGACCAAGATATTCCTGAGTATCAAAAAATTAGTGGTGTTTCAGGTAACTTCTCATCAGTAGGTTCTGACACTTTAGCCAACATGATGACGTTCTGGGCTGAAGAGTACAAACGTATTTACCCAAATGTAAATATTCAAATTCAAGCGGCAGGTTCTTCTACTGCGCCACCGGCACTTACCGAAGGTACAGCTAACCTAGGTCCAATGAGCCGTAAAATGAAATCTAAAGAAATCGAAGCGTTCGAAAAACGTTACGGTTATAAGCCAACAGAAGTTCGCGTAGCTATTGATGCACTTGCTGTATTTGTACATAAAGATAACCCAATTGAAGGTCTTCGTATTGACCAAGTAGATGCTATTTTTTCATCTACTCGTAAATGTGGCGCACCAGAGCAAGTTAATCGTTGGAGCGATGTCGGCCTAACAGGCGATTGGGCTGCTAAAGACGTTCAGCTTTATGGACGTAACTCAGTATCAGGTACGTATGGTTACTTTAAAAAGAAAGCACTGTGTAAAGGTGATTTCCGTAATAACGTAAATGAGCAACCGGGTTCTGCATCAGTAGTACAGTCAATTTCATCTTCATTAAATGCAATTGGTTACTCAGGTATTGGTTATAAAACATCGGGCGTACGTACAGTACCGCTTGCTAAAAAAGGCGATAACTTTGTTGATGCAACACTTGATAACGTTGCGCAAGGTAAATACCCGCTATCGCGCTTTTTATATGTTTATGTGAATAAACACCCGAATAAGCCGCTATCACCTATGGAAGAACAATTTTTAAGAATGGTACTTTCAAAAGATGGTCAGCAAATTGTAGAAAAAGATGGTTATGTACCACTTTCTGCAAAGCTAGTAAAAACAGAACTTAAAAAGCTTGGTTTGAACTAATACCAATTGCATTAAATTAGTGAGTTATTATAGCGATAAGAAAATAGCGCAATAACAAGGCTAAAATTATGATACATAGTTGTTCTATATAAATAATTTTTAACGTAGTTAGTGAGTTATTTAATACGCTAGAATGGTCATGTTTTTAATAAAATTGGTATGATAAACCATAGGCAATAAAAAACCGCTCACTGAGCGGTTTTTTTGTACCTAAAACTAAAAATTTTAAGGAATTAAATATTACCTAATTTTTCGGCTTGTACTTTACATTGATTATAGCTCTCAACACATTTACCAGAGCATACTTGCTGCTTTAAGCTATCAGCAGTTGTTTGCTGTTCACATGTACTTTCGCATTGGTAATTTTGTTGAGCACACTGATTCATTTCAGGGTTTTCAACTTGGTTTTGGCAACCTACTAATAGTGCAAAAGTAAGGGCGACTACGCTTGTTTTTATTAAAGTGTGCATGCTTCTTATCCTTAAAATGGAGTCGCAATAATATTAAATTTCGACTTGAATATTGTCGATCAATCTAACACCACCAAAATAGGCTGCGGCTAAAATAACAAATTGAGTATCTTCGATTGTAGCAGTTTTTAATGTATCTCGTTGAGCAATCTCAAAATAGTCTGGTTTTAGGCCAGCTTGCTCTAAGCTCTGTTTAGCTAAGCTTTCAAGTTTTACGAAGTCTTTTTCGCCGCTTTTAAGTTGCTCAGCGCATGTATTAAGTGCTTTAAATAATACGGTTGCAGTCGCTTTTTGCTCATCAGATAAGTAACCATTACGTGAGCTCATAGCAAGGCCAGAAACTTCTCGCATTGTAGGTACACCAATAACTTCGACCGGAATTGATAGGTCGCGCGCCATGGTTTTAATTACTTGCAGTTGCTGAAAATCTTTTTCACCAAAGCAGGCGTAATCGGGTTGTACAAGGTTAAATAATTTTGTAACTACAGTGGCAACACCTCTAAAGTGACCAGGGCGTGAGCCACCACAGTAACCTAATGAAATATCAGGCACATCTACAAAGCTCTGTGCGCCAAGTCCATTTGGATAAATTGTCTCTACACTTGGGGTAAATACAATATCAGTGCCTAGTTCTGCAAGGCCTTGTTTATCTTCGTTTAGTGTACGAGGATAGTTATCTAAATCTTCGTTAGCACCAAATTGCATTGGGTTAACAAAAATACTCACAACGACTTTATCGGCTAAGTTTTTTGCTTTTTCTACTAGCGAAAAATGCCCACGATGCAAGTTGCCCATCGTTGGCACAAGTGCCACGCTAAGACCCGCTTGGCGCCATGCTTTAATTTGACTACGTAACGATCTGATTTCAATAATTGACTGCATTATTTAAACTCGTGTTCAGCGCTTGGAAACGCGCCATTTTTAACGTCTGTACAATACTTTTGAACGGCTGCAGGCATATTGCCTGTTTCGAGCAAAAAGTTTTTAGAAAATTTAGGAATGTAACCTGCCGAAATACCAACCAGGTCATGCATTACCAGTATTTGGCCGTCAGTTAAGCTGCCTGCACCAATACCAATAGTTGGGATGCTTAGGGCGTCTGTAATGCGTTTTGCCAGTGCACTTGGAATACACTCAAGTACTAATAATTGTGCGCCAGCAGCTTCAAGTGCTTTTGCGTCATCAATCATTTTTTGTGCTTTGTCTTCTTCGCGACCTTGTATTTTAAAGCCGCCAAATACATGTACTGACTGTGGTGTAAGGCCTAAATGCCCACAAACTGGAATACCTTGTTGAGTAAGCGTTTTAATGCTCTCGTAAAGCCATTCTCCGCCTTCAAGCTTAATCATGTTTGCGCCAGCGCGCATAAGCTCAGCTGCATTTTTACAAGTATCACTTACGCTTGAGTAGGTCATAAAAGGTAAGTCAGCAATTACAAATAATTCGCGGCTACCCGCGCGTACACAGCGGGTATGATATGCAATATCTTGATTGGTTACGCCAAGGGTGTCATCGCCGCCTTGTAGTACCATGCCCAAAGAGTCGCCCACTAAAATAACTTCAACGCCGTTATCATGAAATAACTTTGCAAAACTAGCGTCGTAGGCTGTTAATGCAGTAATTTTGTTATTTTCTGCTTTCATTTTATTTAAAGTAGAAACGGTTATTTTAGACATAATATCCTCGCAGGCAAAAGCCTAGGTTAATTACAGAGGTAATTGTTGTAAGTCGTTGAGCGGTAAATTATTTGCAATGGTTTTTAATGCAATGCCGCTAGGTAAAATAAGTTCAGGTGCAAGCTCTAATAGTGGATAAACCACAAACTCGCGATTATTCAAACCATAATGAGGCACAGTTAAGCGCACCGTATTTATAATTTGATCATCAAATAATAGAGTATCGATATCAAGTGTGCGTGGACCCCAACGCTCAGCCTTTCTTACTCGACCATGCTCAAGTTCAATACGTTGCGTTAAATCAAGTAATTGCTCTGGCTCAAGGGTCGTTTTAATGCACGCTACTGCATTGATATAGTCTGGTTGATCTTGTGGGCCCATAGGCTTACTTGCATAGTAATGCGATACGTTTATAAATTCACAATTAGGCAGCTTTTTAAGCGCGATTACCGCGTTATCAAGCTGCTCTTTTGGTGAGTTTAGGTTGGCACCTAAACCCAAATAAACACAGTACATGTTATTACTCAGCTGGCTTTTTAGTAGGTCGACGGCGCTTTCGCGGCTTAGGACCACCTTGGTGGCCTAAGTTTTTAACCATCTCTTTTTGGCCGTTTATATCTTGGCTTAAGTATTGTGTCCACCACTGGGCAAGCTCAGTATGCTGTGTTTCGCCCGCGTCTACGCGTAAGAGTAAAAAGTCGTAGGCGGCTTTAAAGCGAGGTTGCTGCGTTAGTCTGTAAGCACGTTGGCCTGCGCGTTTATCCAAACGGTGTTGAATATGCCAAATATCGCGAGCACCTAAAGTAAAGCGTTTAGGAACCGCAATGTGTTGTGAGTTATCGCTTAGTACTTTATTCATTGCTTGTGCGAAAGCATCGTACTCAGGTAGTTGCTCTTGGCTTTGAATCTTTTTAGTACGTTCAAGCAGTGGGAACCAAAGTAGTGCGGCAAAAATAAACGCTGGTGTTACTTTTTTATCTGCATTAATACGTTTGTCGGTATTTTGAAACATTTGCTGAATAAGCGTGTGTTCTAAGCCACTTGGGTTTTTATCTAAGATTTTATCAAGCTCAGGAAACAGTGAGCGGAATAAGCCGTATTTACGCAGCATTAAAAAGTTAGCTTCGGCCTTGCCGTTTAAAAACAGCTTAAGAATTTCTTCAAATAAACGTGCTGGCGGAATGTTATCAAGCAAACTTGCAAGCTCGCTAATTGGCTTTTCACTTTTAGGCGCAATGCTCATATCAAGTTTAGTAGCAAAGCGAACTGCACGTAACATACGAACAGGGTCTTCGCGGTAACGCGTTTCAGGGTCGCCGATTAGCTCAATTTGTTTAGCTTTAATTGCCGCTAAGCCGTTGGCGTAATCGTGAATACTAAAATCTTTGATTGAGTAATAAAGTGCATTGATTGAAAAGTCGCGGCGTTCTGCATCTTCTTCAATACTGCCAAATACGTTGTCACGTAGTAATTGGCCTTCATCGCTTGATTGGCTTATTTGATTTTTGTCTTCTTGCGCTTCGTGGTGGCCACGCATAGTCGCCACTTCAATAATTTCACGACCAAATACAATATGTGCTAAACGAAAGCGACGGCCAATAAGGCGACAGTTTCTAAATAGTTTTTTTACTTGATCTGGCGTCGCGTTAGTAACTACGTCAAAATCTTTTGGCTGTTGGCCTAACAATATATCGCGAATACAACCACCAACAAGGTAGGCATCGTAGCCACCGTCTTTTAAGCGGTATAATACTTTGATTGCATTTGGGCTAAATTGTTTGCGAGAAATACCATGCTCACCACGAGTGACAACAATAGGTTCACTGCTTACAGAAGCGCTTTCGGCACTGGTATTCGGGCCGATTATTTGTCGGCAAAATTGAAAAAGCTTGGAAATAATAGTCTGTCTCCTAGAAGGTGTGATTGACTCTGCATCGCAATCAAAAGTTACAGCAAATGGGGCGGTTATAGCCCAGTACAAGCTGTTTGACGTAATTAGCATATATTTAGGCGGCTATCATATACCAGCAGGGTTTAAAAATTAAGTTGATGTGTTGAAATTAAGCCGTTTTTAGCTATTTTATTTACTTAAATGTGTAAATTGGACTTTCTGACTACGTGGATGCTGAGAAATTTGTATTTCGGATACTTGTGGTACCTGTTTTAAGCTAAAGTTTTTAATTCCCCAAGCGATTAATTGTTCAATATTTAAATCGATTAAATCAGCTATAACAGGCAATCCTAAAAATTCAAATGCACTAATTAAAGCAGGCTTTGGATTTTGTTTGCTAATGGCAGGAGCATAATTTTGTTTAGACAATTTGAAACCAGGCTTGGCAACCGCTAAAGGTAAATGAGCAAATTCAGGTACAGGGCTATCGAGTTGTTTAAATAAACTAATTTGGCGTGCGGTTGGCTCAATTAAATCAGCGCCTCTTACAATTCGATTAATCCCTTGATCAATATCATCGACGACCACAACAAGTTGATATGCAAATAAGTCATCGCTGCGTTTAATTAAGTAATCTTCATGGGAAAGCGCGCTATTTACCGTTATATCACCTTGAATTAAGTCATTAAATTGAGTCGTTGGATGTTGCTGAACTAAGCGAAGCGCACCGGATTGAGTATTATGATTAAGTGCTTGGCAATGCCCCTGATAAATACCGCCAATGGCTTTTATTTGTTTGCGAGTACAGGTGCAACCATAAACAAGTTTTTGTTTTAAAAGTGAGTGGGTAATATCTTGGTATAAAGGCAGACGCTGCGTTTGATATACAACAGGTTCGTCCCAGTGAAGGGCGTAGGCATGTAAGGTATTAAGAATATCGGAGTCGGCGTTTTTAACCACGCGCGTAGTGTCAATGTCTTCTATACGAACTAACCAATCTCCTTGGTTAGCTTTTGCATCTAGATAACTACCCACAGCCGCTACAAGTGAGCCAAAATGTAATGGCCCAGAAGGAGACGGTGCAAAACGACCGCGATATTTACGCATAGGCGCAGTAACGGCTGTAGGAGACATAACTAATTAATAAGTATTAATTAGCCGCGTCCAGATTGCTTTTCTTTGATTTCTGCAAGTGTTTTGCAGTCTACGCATAAATCGGCAGTAGGACGTGCTTCTAAGCGACGTATGCCAATTTCGATGCCACAAGACTCACAAAAGCCAAAATCATCTTCTTTAATCAAATTAATTGTTTTTTCAATTTTTTTGATTAATTTACGTTCGCGGTCACGAGTACGAAGTTCTAAAGAGAACTCTTCTTCTTGTGCAGCGCGGTCAACTGGGTCAGGAAAGTTAGCAGCTTCGTCTTGCATGTGTGATTTAGTACGATCAACTTCGTTACGTAAATCATTACGCCAAGTTTCTAAAATCGCTCTAAAATGAGCACGTTGTGCATCATTCATGTACTCTTCGCCTGGTTTTTCTTGGTATGGTTCTAAACCGGCTTGAGCCAATAAACCATGTTTCTTTTGGTCTGGCATAACTCTCTCCTAAATCCTTAATTTAATGCCTCAGCATTAGCCGGCGGTATAAATAACAGAATCTTATATCCTAGGCAAATTTATTTTTAATTAATCGAATTAGCTTCAGCCATGCTTACTGAGTAAAAAGTGTATTAATAGTCTATTTACACTTTTAATTAATTCACATATTCGCTTTCTAAAACTTGCCTTGTTATGTGGGCAAAAGCTTTAAAAACAAGTTAATTTTTATAATTCACTTTGTATAACTTTTTTTAATTTGAGTACTTTGCTTATTTTGCAAATTACGCTTAGTTCAATCCCTTGGTTTAATACACTATTGTGCAAATACTATTTTTTTATGAAGTAAAACTTCATTAGCAGAAATTGTGGCCTTGTATGCTAATACTTCAACGCCGGCTATTATTGCTTGGCTTAATAGCGTGGCGTATTTTTTATCAATATGCGCAGCTGCACTTACTGTATTTATTCCTTCATGCAAAACAGCGAACAGTAATACTGCTCGGTGGCCTTGTTCGATCATTTCTATTAGTTCGCGAATATGCTTTTGTCCGCGCAGTGTTTGCGCATCAGGAAAGTAGCCTTGCCCGCTTTGTGGTGCATCTTCGCTTAATAATGTGACTGATTTAACTTCTACGTAGCAATCAGGCTTATTTTCGTCTGTGAGTAAAAAGTCGATTCTGCTGTTTTCGCTGCCATACTTTACTTCGCTTTGCAATTGACTGTAGTCGAGTAGCTCGCTTATCACATTATTGTTTATTGCTTCTTCTACTACTTTATTGGCCACCGCTGTATTTACACAAATAAGCTGCGATAAGTTATTTTGCGTAAGCTCTAATGAATGCGGGTATTTTCGTTTTGCGTTATCGCTTGTTGAATAAAAAGCAGCAAAACCCGGCTCTGCGCATCCCGTCATTTTACCTGTATTAGCACAGTGGGCGGTAAATTCACTGCCATCACTTAATTGTAAATCAGCTAAAAAGCGTTTGTAGCGTTTTAATAAGGTGGCAGGTTGCAGAGTTGGCGTGTACTTCATGATAACTTCCAAAGCGTAAATACTGCACAGCAGTGTGGTTTATGTTATTTATCTCAAGCTGTTGGGAACTTAAGCGCTCTATAGTAAACTCGGTGGCACATTTAAGTGCAAGGGTATTCTAACATGAGTGAAAAATTTGTTGTTCAACTAAGCGAACAAGCAGCAGCGAGTCATTGGGGCGATAATGCGTCATTGTCTTTTAATGAGCGCGGTGCAACTGTTCATTTGTCTGAGCAAGAAACATTGAAAAATGTTCAAAAAGCTGGTCGTACTATTGCAATCCAAGGTATTAAAAACGTTGAATTAGCAGGCGATGCTTGGTGTACAGAAAGCCAGTGGGCTTTTTATCAAGGCTTTGTAACACCAAAATCGTTAAATGGTGTTGAGTTTGTTGATAACGCACAATCAGATATTAAAGAACTTGCTCACTTAAAAACGTCAGCAATTTGGGCACGTGAAATGGTTAACGGGACTGCCGATGACATTTACCCAGAGAGCCTAGCTGAAAAAGCAGCTGAGTTTATTCAATCATTAGCGCCTGAACACGTAAGTTACCAAATCATTAAAGGTGATGCGTTACTAGAGCAACAGTGGATTGGTATTCATGCTGTTGGTCGCGGTAGTGTTCGCCCACCAGTATTGCTTGAGCTTGATTACAACCCAACAGGTGACGAAAATGCACCAGTAAGTGCAGCGCTTGTAGGTAAAGGTATTACGTTTGACTCAGGTGGTTACTCAATTAAATCAAGCGAAGGTATGCTTGGTATGAAGTGCGACATGGGCGGCGCTGCAACAGTAACTGCAGGTTTAGCATTGGCTATTAACCGTGGTATTGAAAAACGTATTAAGCTGTTTTTATGTTGTGCTGAGAACTTAATTTCAGGTCATGCATACAAATTAGGTGACATTCTTACTTATAAAAATGGCACAACAGTTGAAATTGTAAACACGGATGCTGAAGGTCGCTTAGTACTTGCTGATGGTTTAATGGCAGCTGGGGAGACTGGCGCTCCACTTATTATTGATGCAGCAACACTAACCGGTGCAGCGCTTGTTGCTGTTGGCCAAGAGTACAATGCATTATTTGCACTTGATAAAGAACTTGTACGTGAAGTTGAGAGTTTTGCATCTCAAGAAATGGAAGCTGCTTGGCCACTTCCTCTTGAAAAATGGCATCAACAAAACTGCCCATCTCCTTATGCTGATACGGCAAATAGCCGTGCGCAAAAAGGTGGCGGTTATGGCGGTGCATCGAATGCTGCAGGCTTTTTATCGCGCTTTGTGCCAAACGATGGCAAAGGCTGGGTACACATCGATTTAGCGGCTGCATTTAACATGGGCAGTACAAGTCAATGGGCAGCGGGTGCAACAACTCAAGGTATGCGTACAGTTGCTCGTACTTTACAAGAAAAAGCATAATATTTACTAAATTACGCTTTTTACGCTAAAAATAGGCACCCTTGGGTGCCTATTTTTTAATTTACAGGCAAGCAATTTTATTTCATTTACGGTAAAATCAGTCGCCAATACCTGTTTGAGTTTAATTTTTGCTTAACTCTAAGCTGCGCTCAAATCTTATATCCACCACTGGGGTTTCTAATTATGTCAGATAAGTGCTACATCACAGCTCAACAGCTGCTTGAAGATTCGTTCCGCGTAGCGGCACAAGTATACCAAGATGGCTTTCGTCCTGATTTTATTATTGGTATTTGGCGAGGTGGTGCACCGATCGGTATTGCTGTTCAAGAATATTACGATTACAAAGGCATTGAGACTGATCACATTGCAGTACGTACATCGTCTTATTACGGTATTGGTAAACAGTCGAAAGAAATTAAAGTACACGGCTTACATTACATTGTAGAGAACGCAAATGCAGGTGATTCATTATTAATTGTTGATGATGTATTTGACTCAGGTCGTAGTATTGTTGCATTAAAAGAAAAGCTTTCAGAGCTTATGCGCTTAAACTTGCCACGTGATATTCGTATTGCATGCCCGTACTACAAGCCAAAAAACTCAAAAGTGGACACTGTTCCAGATTATTATATTCATGAATCTGAAGAGTGGTTAGTGTTCCCGCATGAATTATCGGGTTTAACACCGGATGAAATTATTGCTGGTAAATCTGATCTTGCGAAAATTCATGATATTTTGCTAGAGAAGTAATTAGTAATTTGCATAAATAAAAAAAGGCCGTTAAGGCCTTTTTTTATTTTAAAGCTGAGCAAAGCTATCTACGTACTCACTTAGTTTTGGTATATCGACTGCTTGTAAGCCATCGTTACTTCTAAGTACCAAGCCTTTTTCTACAAGTTCTGTAACAACACGTCTGTAAGCTCGCTCAGTGGTAGCAAAGCGTTCGGCTTCAGCATTTACAGTTGGGTAGGCTCTAAGTAGCGTAGGGTTGTTGTTCTCGGCCCTTAGTAAGCAATCTTTAGCTATGTTATAGCTAAGTGGTAGTAATAACTTATCTAAATTGATTTTTTGGTTTTCCTGAAACTTAGCCGCAATAGTTTGTGCGGTGTATAAGCTTAGTTCTGGTTTCTCAAGCAGTAGAGCACGCCAATGCCTTAATTCAATAAGGTTATAAGTGACATCGCTAAAGCACGTTACCGTATAAATACATGGATTATTATTTAGCGCTTCTATTTCACCAATAAGGGTGTTGTTACAATCCAATTGTCCTAACAGCAGGCGTCGTCCATTACCTACGTCGTAACTAAACGACACAGTGCCACTGCGTACAAGCACAAGCTTGCTTAAAGGCTGATCTTGATGGATCAGAACTTCTTTTTTTGATTGTTGATAGCTGCTACCGGCAAAGGTTAAAAGCTGATCAACAAGGTAACTAGAAAAATGGTATTGAAACATCAATGTGCTCTTCGGACATTTGTCCTATTTATTACATCTTAATGACGATAGCATTAAGACACTAAGAATTTACGCTAACTTGCTACTAATATTATTAGCTTTGCTAAGAGTATTATTTTACCTTCATTTCCCGTGTAATGATTTAAGAATTTGCTGGTATTTTCCGGCAAACTTTTTCAGGTTTTTTAAGCAGGTTAGCTTTTTTATTTTGTTGTAACTTTGCAATACTTACAAGTGCCATAAGATAGCAGTACATGTAATGCTAACCTAAAGGCTAGGAGAGAACAATTGAGTTGGGAATATTTAGGTTATATTGCATCAGCTTTATTAGTTGCATCGTTAACAATGACAGATGTAGTAAAACTACGTTGGTACAACATGTTTGGTTGTATTGTATTTACTGCATACGGTGTTGCCATTGGCGCAGTGCCTGTTATTTTTACCAACGGCTTATTGTCGCTTGTAAATTTATACCACATTATAAAAATATATCGCCAACCTAAAGTTGAAGACGCTAAAAGCTAAAATAAGTTATCTGCACAAAGTAAGTTAATGGTTTTAATTGAAATCAAAAACTTCAGTTTTTGTGCAGTCTAGCTTGAAGCGTATATAGATAATCTCATATCACTCTACATAACTTACCTTGATGAACCTTTGAACCATGCTGTAATCTCCTACTTAAAAGATGATTACCTTAGGTTTTAATACGTCGATCGTTAGCTAAATTCTGTTCGCGGTTAATAAATATATAAATAAGCGCTTCTAAATTTCATAAAAAAATCCGATAGCAGTAAACTGCTATCGGATTTTTATCTGTTATACCAACCTGCTTACATATGCTATTTAATTCATTAAATTGCTTAAATATTTATGCAGGTAGGCACTATGGTATTTACGCTTTTTCTAAATCTTCAACGTCACCTAAACCTGCAGTTAGTTCTTCAAGTAATTGCTTTATTTCTTCAGAAGCTAAAATAAAGTCAGCATCAAGTTTTAAAGCCATATCTTCTTTAGGAATATCTGCGTTTTCTTCTTTTAGAGTTTCAGAGTAGCTTAAACGTTTGATAGAGCCATCGTTTTGCAGCATAAACTTAAGACGCTCTTGCCAATCAAGTGCAAGTTTAGTTACGCGTTTACCACTTTCTAAATGCGATTTAACTTCATCACACGATAGATCATGACCTTTAAGTTTTACTTGTGCGCCGCTGTCGTCTGCTTCTTCAAGTTCAGCATCTGAGCCAATAGCAAAACCTTCTGGTGTACTAAAGTTAGTTAACCAATCAGTTAAAAATACATCTAGGTCGTAGTTAGCAAACGCAGGTACAACCGGAAGCGTTCCTAACGATTTACGAAGTAGTGCTAGTAGCTCTTCTGCTTTATTAAAGCTGCCACTATTTACAACAACCCAACCGTTTTCTTGGTCAATAAAGGCAAATTGTAAGCTCGACTTTTTAAATGCTTGAGGTAGAAGAGTATGAAGAATGTTTTCTTTTAATTCGTCTTTTTCTTTCTTTTTAACTGGGCGGTTTTCTTCAGCTTCTATCAGATCAATTTTCTCAGCAACTAGTTCATTAATAACAGAAGCAGGGAGTACTTTTTCTTCGCGTTTAGCGCAAACTAGAATACTTTTTTGAGAAAAATGCGATAGCGTATCGCCATGTTTTCCAAACGCTTTTGTCCAACCAAATGTTGCAAGCTCTTGACCAGTACATGGGCGAAATAAATCTTGCTCTAATGATTTATCAAAGTCTTCTTGAGTATATGAAACGTCTTGCTTAAAGCGGTAACAAATAAGGTTACTAAACCACATAGGGGAATTGATCCATTTGAAAAATTTGTACAATCATAGCAATAAAAACAGTATCTCGAAATGACTGATTTGTTACTAGGGCGTGTTGAACTTTATGGATTGAAATTTGTTCAATCTAGGGGCGATTAAATCGCGGCGCGAGGTTTGTAACCTAGTGGGCTAAGTAAAAACCGAGCAACAAAGAGTTAATCGTCCCTAGAAAGAACCCAAAGGGCAGCGCATGTTTGGTATTAATGCTGCGTTATCGCCTATTTATGGGGAATAACCACACTACATAGGCTCTGTCTTGCCTAAAAACCAAACACGTTGCTGCAAATTCAACCACCAAAGATCAACACGCCCTAATAATTTAATGCATATACTTTTATTTATTCATATTTATCAAAAATAGGCAGTGGCTTAGCCATGTTCTTCGGAAATTGAATATAGTAACGCAGACCTTTGCCCGGTTCACTCGTTGCATCAATAGAGCCACTAAGGGTTTGCTTGACCAAATTAAGCATTATATGGGTGCCTAATCCGCTACCACCTTCATCGCGTTTGGTAGTAAAAAATGGGTCAAATAATTTTTTTAATTGCTCGTTGGTAACACCGTTACCGTCATCTTTGTAATCAATAGTTAAGTTAGTGTCATCAGCGCTTATTTTAATATCCATTACACCGTTGCTTTTACCTTCAAAGCCATGAATAAGTGAGTTCATAATTAGGTTAGTAAAAATTTGGCTTATAGCCCCTGCAGGTAGATTTAAAACTAAATCATCAGGACATTCTAATTTTATAGTATGGGATGTCTTTTTTAGTTTTGGGTGCAGTGAGCGTATTACTTCGTTAGTGTAATCTTTAAAGTTAATGGTTCTTACTGCTTCACTGGCTTGATCGACCGCTATTTGTTTAAAGCTAGCAATAAGCTCCGAAGCTCTATCTAAGTTAGTGGTTAGTAAGCTTGTGCTTTGCTTTGCCTCGTTAATGAACTCTTCTAGTGCTTTTGGCGAAAGTGTTTTTTCGGTATAAGCATTTTCGAGTTTATTTAAGCGTTCTTGTAAAAATGATATTGCCGTTACACCTATCCCTATAGGGGTGTTTATATCGTGTGTAATACCTGCTACAAGTCCGCCTAGCGCAGCCATTTTTTCTGTGCCTAGTAAACGTTCCTGTGCAAGGCTTAACTCTTCTATATAGCGCTGAGATTCAGTTTGCTTTGTAATTAACTCTAGCTCTGTGCTGCGGCGTAAGTCTACTTCTTCGGTGAGGACAATTTTTTGCTTTTCGAGTTCGTATTTTTGCTGCTGTAAATCCATCATTGCTTGGCTTAAGTTGGATGTTTTACGGGCTACGTCTTGTTCAAGTTGTATGTTGTGTTGATCAAGCTTTTCGTTACTTATAATGAGTTCTTTTTGGGTGTGTTCAAGCTCTTTTCTATACTGAACCACTTTATCTATTAGTTTGTTAAATGACTGCTCCATCACTTTTAGTTCATTATGTTCTTCTGTTTCTATTTCTATATGTTGACCTTCTAGCTCGTCTAGCTCTAAATTTTCTAGTTGCTCAGTGAGTTCTGCTAAAGGGTCTGTAAGAAGTTTTCTAAATGCCATTAAAAATAAGATGATCAAAAAGGTGGTTTTAATCATCGCATTACCAATCAAAAAGTAGATTGATACCATAATGCGGCTAAAAACAACTTCTCGACTTGAGAATAAGGTAACGTCACCAACTTGAGTAGCACGACCTGAAAATTCAAAAATAAGTGGAAAGGTATAACCAAATAAACCCGATTTTGCGTCTTCTAAAATAACCTCTTCTTGTACTAACTGTTGGTTATATAGCTTGTGTATATCAAGAGAGCGCCCTAGCTGTGAAATAATTTCGCCGCTGTCGTCTCGAACAATAATCCCTTCAATCATGGGGATGGCGAGTAAACCTTCTGCTGTTGTAATTGTTTGCTTGGTATTAAGCTCCCAAATTGCACGTGTTAAGCTGCGACTAAAGGTTTTTTGTAAGGTACTAAGTTCATCGCGAATATAGTCTTTAGTATTGACGTATTCAGCAAGCACTTGTCCACAGGTCACTACAAAGGTAAGCAAAAAATAGACGGATAAAACGCTAGTCAGTAGCTTCTTAGAAAGACTTTTTTGTAACATGAGTGACTTGTTCATCCTTTATTATTTTTGTAACGTTACGATAGTAATTTAAAAGTTAGTCAATAAACCTCTAAAAATAAATAAAAAAGTTAAAATTTAATAAGATAAATCCAAAAAGTGAGCGTGTAGTATCAAAGTATTTAAACCAAGGTATAAATTAATAAATTCGTTATCTGTTATGTATTGTAGGCTTAATTAGTATTTGCTTTGGTTAATTATATCTTAAACGGATTTATTCTATATTTATCATTGTATTAAATTATTAATGCGCTGAGTGCTTTGAGGCGTGTTAAAGTGTCTAAAATGCAATGGAAGGCATTAGTTTAATAACCTTTTAATAACTTTGATGGTTGTGTAGTAGTAAACATGATGAAATTTTCGATATTAGTCTGTGACGATTCTGCAGTTGCCCGTAAACAAGTCGTGCGGTGTTTAAATGAATGTATAGACGCTCAAATACAACAAGCTACAAATGGAGCGCACGCTCTAGAACTTTTACGAGCACAAAGCTTTGATTTATTGTGCTTAGATCTCACCATGCCCGAAGTTGATGGTATACAAGTACTCGAGACTATAAAAACAGAAAAAATAGAGTGCTTTGTTTTAGTTATTTCTGCCGATATACAAGAAAAAATGAAGCAACGAGTCGCACAACTTGGCGCAATAGACTTTATCGATAAACCTATCAATAAATCTAACTTAAACGAAATATTGCATAAATTTGGCATTCATTAGGTTTTTTCATGTTAAAAAAGGCTGTTTTATCTTTTAATTTAGGGTTGACAGCATAGCCTTTGTTAAGGCAGTCTTAACATATGAAAACAATTAATCGCGTACTGACCATTATTATTACAACCATCATTCTTACTGGATAGTGGCATAGGTCGGTGCAACAAATTTAAAGGCCTGTGTTCACTTAGAACACAGGCCTTTTTTCGTTTTATGGGATGAGGAACATAAACAATGCGAGTTTTAAAATTTGGTGGGTCTTCGCTTGCCGACTATGCATGCTTACAACAGGTAGCTCAGCTAGTTAAAGCACAATTAAAAGATGAAATGCTTTTGGTACTTTCTGCTCCAGGTGGAATGACCGATTCGCTAGTTGCACTTGCAAGTGCTGCAGAACAAGGCTCTGACTTTTCGCAGCAATGGCAAGCATTAGTTAGCCGCTGTGAAGGTTTGAAAGCTGACGTTGAAAAAAGTGGTGTAGTAGTTACAAGTTGGCCAAACTTAGGCGAGCTTAAAAATAAACTAGATGGCGTATCACTTATACAATGTTGCCCTGATCAAGTTCGCGCATTTGTAATTAGCTTTGGAGAGCGCGTTAGTGTTTCTTTAATGCAGGCTTTATTGAACTCGCACGATGCAAGATACTTAGAAGCAACAAGCTGTATCGCTTCAACTGGTGGTTATATTGATGCAGAAGCTGATTTGGTGGCAAGTAAAGCTCGCTTTCAAGCTGTGCTTAAAGAAAGCCCTGCAACTATCTATATCATGCCTGGTTTTACGGCGAGTAATGATAAAGGTGAGCTTACAACGCTTGGCCGTAATGGCTCAGATTACTCAGCAGCCATTGCAGCAGCATGTTTAGAAGCTGAGATTTGCCAAATTTGGACTGACGTTGATGGTGTATACAGTGCTGATCCTCGTTATATTAAAAAAGCGACTAAAGTAGATTTTTTATCTTATAAAGAAGCGATGGAGCTTTCTTATTTTGGTGCAAAAGTACTTCACCCTAAAACAATTTTACCGTGTGCTAAAGCAGGCGTGCCGTGTGAAATTAAAAATACGCATAACCCAGACGCACAAGGCTCATTAATTGGTAACGATTATTCATCAGATGAGCCAGTAAAAGCGCTTTCGAGCCTACAAGACCTTGCAATGCTAACTGTCTCAGGGCCAGGCATGAAAGGCAAAGTAGGTATGGCGTCTAAGGTATTTAACGCGCTTGCTCACGATAACGTATCAATTGTATTGATCACGCAGTCATCATGCGAATTCAGCATTAGCTTTTGTGTACACGAAACAGACCTAGCACTTGCACTTGATGCGCTACAAACTGCATTTGAACTTGAATTACAAGCAGGGCTTATTGAGCCTGTACAAGTGCAGCGCAATTTAGCCATTGTTACTTTAGTGGGCGACAACATGCGCGCGCACCGTGGCTTAGCGGCTAAGTTTTTTGCATCGCTTGCACAAGCGCAAGTAAATATTGTGGCAATTGCACAGGATTCTACAGAAAGTGCTATTTCAGCAGTAATTGATGGCGAACTTTGTAACGACGCCGTAAAAATATGCCATGAAAACTTTTTCACGCATGTTCCATCAATTGATGTGTTTTTACTAGGTTGTGGCTTAGTAGGGCAAGAGCTTATTAATCAGCTTGAGCGCCAACAAGCGTGGCTTGAAAAACGTAATATTAAACTTAACTTGTATGGTGTTGCTAACTCTCGTCAATTACACCTTGATAGTGAAGGTATTGCTTTTGGTGATTGGCAGCAAAAATTGGCCTCATCTGAGCAGGCGTTTGATTTAAAACTAGTAGAGCAGTTTGTTAAGCAAAATCATTTAGTAAACCCTGTGCTTGTTGATTGTACGTCGTCGGATGCACTTGCTGCGCAGTATGTAGACTTTTTAAATGCAGGTTTTCATGTGGTTGCTGCTAATAAAAAAGCAACAACAAGCTCATACACGTATTACCAAGATTTAATTGCAGCAACGCAAAAGAATAATCGTAAATTTTTATACGAAACAAACGTTGGTGCAGGCTTACCAGTAATCGACAACTTACAGTCGTTATTTGGTGCCGGTGATGAGTTATTAGAGTTTAGCGGTATTTTATCAGGTTCACTTTCGTATATGTTTGGCGCACTTCAAGATGGTTTATCACTTTCTGAGGCAACTATTAAAGCCAAAGAAAGTGGCTTTACTGAGCCAGATCCTCGTGATGATTTATCGGGTACCGATGTAGCACGTAAGTTATTGATCATTGCTCGCGAAGCCGGTATGAAATTAGAGCTAAGCGATATTGAAGTTGAGTCAGTATTACCACCAGGTTTTGCACAAGGTGATAGCGTTGATGAGTTTATGGCAAAACTACCAAGTTTAGATGCTGATTTTAACGACCGTATCAAAAGCGCTGCGAGCGAGGGTAGGGTACTTCGCTATGTAGGCACAATTAAAGAAGGCCACTGTAAAGTAGGTATTGAAGCGGTAGATGCAAAGCATGCGCTTAGTGTCATTCGTGATGGTGAAAACGCACTGGCTATTTTAAGCCAATACTACCAGCCACGTCCGTTTGTAATTCGTGGTTATGGCGCCGGCTCGGAAGTAACAGCCGCGGGTGTATTTGCTGATATTTTAAAAACGTTATCGCGCTAGGAGCTCGTTATGATTGAAGTATATGCTCCGGCGTCTATTGGTAATTTTGCAGTGGGTTTTGATGCACTTGGCGCAGCGCTTGCGCCAATTGATGGCAGTTTGTTAGGTGATGTAGCCGTTGTAAGCGCAGCACCAAGCGACGAATTTATTTGCACAGGCGAGTACGCTCACAAGTTACCAAGTGATGCTAATGAAAATTTAGCGTACCAGTGCTTAGTGCATTTTAGAGCGCATGTTGCGCCTAATATGCCAAGCGTAAAGCTCGAGCTTAAAAAGAACTTACCAATTGGCTCAGGGCTTGGATCTAGCGCGTGTTCGGTCGTGGCTACCTTTGCTGCCCTTGATAAGTTTGCAAAAACTAATTTAAGTCAGGTTGAGCTTATTGAACTGATGGCTGACTTTGAAGCTGTAGTAAGCGGCGGTCGTCATTACGACAACATCACGCCATGTTATTTAGGTGGCTTGCAGTTAACAGGTGATTTAATTCCTGATAAATCGATTGCACTGCCTGTTGATGAAAATTGGTACTACGTTGCTGCGTTTCCTGGTTTTTCACTCAACACTGCAAAAGCGCGCTCTGTTTTACCAAAAGAGTTGAGCATGCATGCAAGTGTTGAGTTTGCTCAGCGTTTGTCGGCATTTAGTAGCTTACTGTTAACTAACCGTTTTGACGATGCGCTGAGCATAATGAAAGATGAAATAGCAGAACCTTACCGGGCACCGCTTATTAAAGGCTTTAGTGAAGCCAAAGTAAGCTTGCCAGCACTGGGCGCTGAAATAGTCAGTATTTCGGGCGCAGGACCAACCTTATTTACTGTGTGTAAAACACTTGAAGCTGCACAGCAATGCGCGCAGTGGTTAGAAACCAATTACATTAACGAGCAAGGCTTTTGCCACATTTGTAAATTAGATAACGACGGCACGCGTCAATTAACAGTTTTATAGGATAGGTAGTCATGCAATTACATAATTTAAAAGATAGCTCACAAAAAGTGTCGTTCGTTGAAGCTGTAAAAACAGGTTTGGGTCGTAACCAAGGTGTATTTTTCCCAGAATCACTGCCGCCACTGTCCGATGTTGATGCATTGCTTGATATGGACTTTGTTACGCGCAGCGGCAAAATATTATCTCACCTAATTGGTGATGAGTTACCAAGCGATACCGTGGCACAAATGGTTAAAAATGCATTTAACTTTCCAGTTAAGCTGGTGGAAGTTGAAGAGAACACATACTGTTTAGAACTGTTTCATGGTCCTACACTTGCGTTTAAAGACTTTGGTGGTCGCTTTATGGCAGAGTGTTTAACGCAGTTTAATAAAGACGAGAAAGTAACTATTTTAACAGCAACATCGGGCGATACCGGTGCAGCTGTAGCGCATGCTTTTTACAATAAACCAAATATCGATGTTGTTATTTTATACCCTAAAGGCAAAATTTCACTTGCTCAGCAAAAGCTATTTACTACGCTAGGTAACAATATTCATTGTTATGCAGTTGAGGGCAGCTTTGATGATTGCCAAGAGCTAGTTAAAAATGCCTTTTTAGATGAAGAAGTTAAATCAACACTTGGGCTTAACTCAGCTAATTCAATTAATATTAGCCGTTTAGTTGCTCAGGTTTGTTACTACTTTGAAGCCATTGCACAGCTACCAAAAGAAAAGCGCGCAACAGCGCATATATCAGTGCCAAGTGGTAATTTTGGTAATGTGTGCGCCGCAATGATTGGTGCGGTTATTGGTTTACCTGTTGGCAAATTAAGTGCAACAACAAACCAAAACGATACTGTGCCGCGCTTTATGCTTGATAAAAACTGGACGCCAAAAGCAACGCTTGAGTCGCTTTCAAATGCGATGGATGTAAGTAAGCCAAACAATTGGCCGCGTGTACAAACAATGTTAGATAATAACTGGTTTAGCTACGATAATTTTTATTCAACTAGCGTAAACGAGCAAGACACGCAAGCCGTGATGAAAAAAATTCAACAAACTGGCTATGTTGCGGAGCCTCATACTGCTATTGCTTACCAAGGTCTTGTTGAAAATCGTGCACCTGGTGCAGCGGGTATCTTTTTAGCGACAGCTCATCCTGCTAAGTTTAAAGAAAGCGTAGAGGGTATTCTAAATATTGAATTAGGTATGCCAAAACCACTTGCTGATGCACTAGCAAAACCATGCCTAGCAAGCGATATGAACGCCGATTACGACGCGTTACGTACCGAAATGCTCGCTAAACTAGGCTAAGTTAAATTACAAGGAAAAGCGGCTTGAGCCGCTTTTTTTATAACTTTATACGGATGAATACACTTAGTTATATTTACTAATTAAATGTAGTAAATATAATTCATTTAAAATTATTATGGCTTTATAAAAAAATATCATCTTAAAAGAGCTGTGAAATAGTTTCAATCCCTGTTTAAATATCCTCAACTTAAGAGCGTAGGCAAAGAGTCGTTTAAAGCGTACAATAAAGCCTCTAAAAAACACCATACACGTTGCCCTAGGAGACCCCAATGTTAGAACGTAGCATGAATATTTCGGATTTTGATCCAGAGTTATTTGACGCGATAACCAAAGAAACTGCTCGCCAAGAAGAGCATATCGAACTAATCGCTTCAGAAAACTACTGTAGCCCACGCGTACTAGAAGCGCAGGGTTCACAGCTTACAAACAAATACGCAGAAGGTTACCCTGGCAAACGTTATTATGGCGGTTGTGAGCATGTTGATGTTGTTGAGCAATTAGCAATTGACCGTGCTAACGAGTTATTTGGTTCTGACTACGCAAACGTACAGCCACATGCTGGTTCGCAAGCTAATGCAGCTGTTTTTCTAGCATTATTAGACGCTGGCGATACTGTATTAGGTATGAGCTTAGCTCATGGTGGTCACTTAACTCACGGTTCTCACGTAAGCTTCTCTGGTAAGCTTTACAATGCAATCCAATACGGACTAGATGAAGCAACGGGCGAAATTGATTACGCACAAGTTGAAGCACTAGCACTTGAGCACAAACCAAAAATGATTATTGGTGGTTTCTCAGCGTACTCAGGTATTGTTGATTGGGCTAAATTCCGTGAAATTGCTGACAAAATCGGTGCTTATCTGTTTGTTGACATGGCTCACGTTGCGGGTTTAATTGCGGCAGGTGTTTACCCAAGCCCTGTTCCTCATGCACACGTTGTAACTACAACTACGCATAAAACACTTGCAGGCCCTCGTGGTGGTTTGATTATTTCTGCATGTGGCGACGAAGCAATCTACAAAAAGCTTAACAGCGCTGTTTTCCCTGGTGGCCAAGGCGGTCCTTTATGTCATGTTATTGCAGCAAAAGCAGTGGCATTTAAAGAAGCACTTCAACCAGAGTTTAAAGTATACCAAACACAAGTTGTTAAAAACGCAAAAGCAATGGTTGCTGTAATGCAAGAGCGCGGCTACAAAATCGTTTCTGACAAAACTGAAAACCACTTATTTTTACTTGATTTAATCGATAAAGATATCACTGGTAAAGATGCAGATGCTGCCCTAGGCAACGCTAACATCACAGTTAATAAAAACTCAGTACCGAACGATCCACGCTCACCATTTGTAACATCTGGTTTGCGTATTGGTTCTCCTGCAATTACTCGTCGTGGTTTTACTGAAGTAGAATCAAAAGAGCTTGCTGGCTGGATTTGTGACGTACTAGATAACATCACTGATGAATCTGTACAGGCGCAAGTTAAAGAAAAAGTAAAAGCAATTTGTGCAAAATTACCTGTATACGCTTAATTGCATAAGCAGCAGTAATTTAGAGCACATAGGCCCTAATTTTTGCTAAGATAAAAGACCGCTATTTAGCGGTCTTTTTTGTTTTAAAACGGAAGTACCGAGCTATGCATTGTCCATTTTGTACCGCAAAAGATACTAAAGTTATTGACTCACGCCTTGTTGGCGGAGGCCATCAAGTTCGCAGGCGTCGTGAGTGTAACGACTGCCACGAGCGCTTTACTACATTTGAAGGCGCTGAACTGGTTATGCCTCGTGTTATTAAACAAGACGGCAGCCGCGAACCATTTAACGAAGATAAATTATTAAATGGCTTAAATCGCGCACTCGAAAAACGCCCAGTGAGCACCGAGCAAGTAGACGAAGTAGTGAATATAATAAAATCGCAACTACGCGCAACGGGTGAGCGAGAAATTTCAAGCCATTTGGTGGGTGAATACATTATGGAAGCCCTCAAAAAGCTCGATAAAGTAGCGTACGTAAGATTTGCCTCTGTTTATCGCTCGTTTGAAGATATACGCGAATTTGGCGAAGAAATTGCCCGCTTAGGGGAGTAATAAATGCAAAGCCAAACTACTTTTACCGAACATGATGAAATGTATATGGCACGCGCCATAGAACTTGCCAAAAAAGGCCGGTTTACTACCACGCCTAACCCTAATGTTGGCTGTGTATTAGTTAAAAATAATCAAATAATTGGTGAGGGTTTTCATCAATTAGCAGGTCAAGGCCATGCAGAAGTAAATGCACTGGCAATAGCTGGCAATAATGCACAAGGTGCAACGGCTTATGTAACGCTTGAACCGTGTAGTCATTATGGGCGTACGCCACCGTGTGCTGAAGGTTTAAAAAAGGCGGGCGTTGTAAAAGTAATTGCCGCTATGGTTGATACAAACCCACAAGTTGCAGGCAAAGGCCTTAAAATACTGAGCGATGCAGGTATTGAAGTTGCTTATGGATTACTTGAATCACAAGCTCGCGCACTTAACGTTGGCTTTTTTAAGCGAATGGAACAAGGCTTACCTTATGTGACCTGTAAAATGGCAGCAAGCATAGATGGTAAAACAGCGCTTAAAAATGGGCAAAGTAAGTGGATAACAAGTCCCGCTGCTCGCCAAGACGTACAATTATACCGAGCGCAAAGCTGCGCTATTTTAACCGGTGCCGATACCGTGTTAGTAGACGATGCTAAACTTAATGTGCGACTAAGCGAGTTGCCTTGCACGCTACCTACCGATTTACCGCTTCGCCAGCCCGTGCGTGTTATAATTGACTCACAGAATCGCTTAACGCCCAACCTTGCTTTATTTAAAATCCAAAGTGATGTAATAATATTTACGACTAAGGTTGATAAATCACTGCAATGGCCGCATTTTGTAAAGCATATTGAAGTAAGTGAAAGTAACGGCAAAGTTGATTTACAGGCTGTTTTAGAAAAGCTTGGGCAACTGCAGTTTAATAATGTTTGGCTTGAGAGCGGAGCAACACTTGCTGGTAAAATGACAGAACTTGATTTAGTTGACGAGTTTGTTTTTTATTTGGCGCCTAAATTAATGGGCCATGATGCAAAAAGTTTAGTTAATTTTCCTGAATTGACGAGTATGCAAAACATCGTTGATTTAACATTTAATGAATGTGCGCGCATTGGTGACGATTTACGTATCACCGCGTTAAAAACTCATTAAAATCACTTAATAAAAAAGAGTAGCGCTATGTTTACTGGGATAATAGAAGCCACAGGCAAAATTGCTTTATTACAAAAAAAACAAGGCGACTTAGCCATTCGTATCCAAAGTGCTGACCTTGATATGGAAGACGTAAAGCTAGGCGACAGCATTGCAACCAATGGCGTTTGCTTAACCGTAGTTGATAAACATATTGACGGTTTTAGTGCTGATTTATCTAACGAGACGATTGGTTTAACCGGTTTTGCTCACTATGCTTTAGGGCAAACGGTTAATCTTGAAAAAGCCATGCAACCTGTTTCGCGTTTGGGCGGTCATTTAGTATCTGGCCATGTTGATGGCATAGCAACTATCACAAGCATTACAGCAAACGCTCGAGCAACAGAATATTGGCTTACAACTGACGAAAATTTAATGAAATACATTCCGTACAAAGGTTCGGTATGTATTGATGGTATAAGCCTGACAGTAAACGCTGTAGAAGGTAATAAATTCAAATTAACAATTGTCCCACATACGAGTGAGCAAACCACAATTGCTCACTTTAAAGTAGGCACTCAAGTTAATTTAGAAGTCGATCAAATTGCACGTTATTTAGAGCGCCTTATAAAAGGTGCAGAGCAACCAACGGGCTCTGATATTTCGATGAGCTTACTCGCTAAAGCGGGTTTTATTAAATAACGAAACTGATAACTTACACGAGCAAATTTATGAATTTACACAGCGCACAAGAAATCATCGACGACATTAAAGCCGGTAAAATGGTTATTTTAATGGATGATGAAGATAGAGAGAATGAAGGCGATTTAATTATTGCCGCAGAGCATATTAGTGCACAAGCGATTAATTTTATGGCGACTCATGGCCGTGGTTTAATTTGTTTAACTATGACGCAAGAGCGTTGTGAGCAACTCGATTTACCGTTAATGGTTAAAAATAATGGTGCTGCATTTTCGACTAACTTTACAATGTCGATAGAAGCATCAAAGGGTGTTACTACAGGTATTTCAGCAGCAGATAGAGCGCGTACAGTGCAAGCGGCTATAGCTAAAGGGGCAGTACCAAGTGATATCGTGCAGCCTGGTCATATTTTTCCAATTATGGCACAACCTGGCGGCGTATTAACTCGCGCAGGACATACTGAAGCTGGCTGTGATTTAGCGCGTTTAGCTGGGCTTGAAGCATCATCTGTTATTGTTGAAATACTTAATGCCGATGGCACCATGGCGCGTCGCCCTGATTTAGAAGTTTTTGCGAAAGAGCACGATATTAAAATGGGCACTATTGCTGATTTAATCGAATATCGTAACTTAAACGAAACAACAATTGAGCAAGTTGCAAAATGTAAGTTACCAACTATTCACGGTGAATTTGATTTAGTTACTTACAAAGACACAATTGACGGCCAATTACATTACGTCTTGCTTAAAGGCGATATAAAAGAGCAAGAACCGACAAATGTACGTGTACATTTGCAAAGTACCTTTAACGATATCCTACTTTCAGACCGAAGTGCTGACCGTAGTTGGGGCCTTTCAGAAGCAATGGCTTATATCGCTAAAAATGAAGGTGCTTTAGTTATTTTAGGTAAGCAAGAAAGCACTGAAGAATTAGAGGCAACTGTAAAAGCATTCGCAGCAGCTGATGCTGGCGAAAGCGTTACGCCTCGTAAATTCAAAGGTACATCTCGTACTGTTGGCGTAGGCTCGCAAATACTTGCAGATCTTGGAATCAAACAAATGCGATTAATGAGTCGCCCTAAAAAGTACCATGCACTTTCGGGCTTTCATTTAGAAGTTGTTGATTATGTTGAGCCACAATAAGCGTCACGCTTAAACTAGGCTATTATTTTATTTTTATGGTATGATGCGCAGCAATTTTTGCGCAATCGCAACCGCTTGAACTTATTTTTAGGGTTATCAAATGAAAATTATTGAAGGTAGTAAGTACGCTCCTGGCAAAAAGTTTGCCATTGTCATTTCTCGTTTTAATGACTTTATCGGTAGCAGCCTCCTTGCAGGTGCTGTTGATGAGCTAAAACGCACTGGTGGCGTATCTGATGACGACATTACCGTTATTTATGTACCAGGCGCGGTAGAATTACCTTTAGCGGCTAAACGCGTTGCGGCAAAAAAAGAGTATGATGCAATCATCGCATTAGGCGTAGTGATCAGAGGTGGTACACCACACTTTGACCTAGTTGCTGGCGAATCAAACAAAGGTCTTGCGCAAGTATCACTTGAGTATGATATCCCGGTTGCATTTGGCGTATTAACCACAGAAAGCATTGAACAAGCAATTGAGCGTGCTGGCACCAAAATGGGCAATAAAGGCGGCGAAGCTGCTTTAGGCGCGCTTGAAATGGTTAATGTGTTAGATAAAATTTAAGTTTAAGGAATTTTTGTGAAACCAGCAGCAAGACGTAAAGCACGTATCTTAGCACTCCAAGCCGTTTATTCTTGGCAAATAAGTGGCAATTTAATTGCCGATATCGAACAACAAATGTTGATCGAAACAGACGTTACTAAAATTGATGTTGAATACTTTAAAGATTTAGCGACGGGTGTTGCTGTAAATTATAAGCAACTAGACGAAGCTGTATCACCACATTTAACACGTCCGTTTAATGACTTAGATATGGTTGAGCGCGCAATTTTACGTTTAAGCAGCTATGAGCTTAAGTTCCGTGAAGATGTACCTTATAAAGTTGCTATCAACGAAGGTATTGAGCTGGCCAAAATATTTGGCGCTGAAGACAGCCATAAATTTGTAAACGGTGTACTTGATAAAGCTGTTAAGCATTTACGCAAGTAAGTAAACCGTTAAAGAGGGGAGCCGGCATAGGCCGGCTTTTTTGTGTATGAAGGAATTTGAATTAATTAACCGCTACTTTAAAGGTCGCGGGATCACCCGTCGTGATGTAAACCTAGGTATAGGGGATGATTGCGCTTTAGTAACCGTTCCACAAAACTGCCAACTTGCCGTTACAACAGACACTCTTGTTGCTGGCGTACACTTTTTTGATGATATTTCTCCTCGTGCATTAGGTCACAGAGCGCTTGCTGTTAATTTAAGTGACTTAGCGGCAATGGGCGCTGAGCCAACATGGGTTTCAGTTGCGTTAACCTTACCAAGTATTGACCCACAGTGGATTGAAGAGTTTACTGAAGGCATGCATGAAATTGCAGAATACTTTAATGTGCAAATTATAGGTGGCGATACCACGCAAGGCCCATTAACTATCACTATTTGTGCAAAAGGGACTGTACCAGAAGGTACTGCACTTCGCCGTAGTGGTGCGAAAGTGGGTGATTGGATTTATGTTACAGGTCCGCTAGGTGACGCTGGACTTGCAATTGAGTCTCGCAAACAAGGTATAAGTATTGAGCCAGAACATTTAAAGTACTTAAATAAGCGCTTTGACTTTCCAACACCGCGTGTTGCTGCAGGGCAGGTATTACGAGGCCTTGCATCATCGGCTATTGATGTATCGGATGGTTTAATCGCTGATTTAAGTCATATACTTGATATGTCGCAAGTAAATGCAGTTGTGAATATTGAAAGTATTCCGACTTCAGATGCAATGCAAGCAAGCCTTGATTTTAATCAGCAGCTGCCATTTATTCTAAGTTACGGTGATGATTACGAATTAATTTTTACTGTACCTGATAGCAATAAAAGTATGCTAGAAATAAAACTGCGTCAATATGGTGTAGATGCAACATGCATAGGCCAAATTAAAAGTGGCGATGGTCAAATTGAACTTTTACACAACGGTGAAAAGTTTGATTTTAAGCAGCAAGGTTTTGAGCATTTTGCAAAGGAGCTGGTTTGAACAAAAACCGAAAGTTTAATTTAAAGCGCCCACATCAGTTTTTTGGTTTGGGTTTTGGTACTGGGTTAGCCCCTAAAGCACCTGGTACATTTGGCACTTTTGCTGCACTGCCATTCATTTTTATGACTATGTATTATCCGCTATGGTTGCAAATTGTGTTTGCCGTAGTGATAAGTATATTTGGTATATGGGCCTGCGGTAAAACGGCTGATGATTTAGGCGTACACGACCATCCTGCTATTGTATGGGATGAAGTGGCAGGCTATTACATTACAATGATTGGTGCAGCACTTAGCTGGCAAACATTACTCGTTGGTTTTTTGTTATTTCGCTTTTTTGATATAGCAAAACCTGGCCCAATCCGTATGCTAGACAAACGAGTACATGGTGGTTTAGGTATTATGGCCGATGATATACTTGCGGGCGTTTTTTCGCTTATATGCTTACAGGCGCTAATAAAAGTGGGTTTACTACCCTTTTAATTTTTTATATTTGATTTGTTTAACTAGGTGGCAGCAATATGATGCGATTTTTACTGGTTTGTGTACTGATGTTGTGCGCGACACCAAGTTGGGCTTCAATTAGTGATTACGTAGTTAAGCAATGGAATATAAAAGATGGTCTACCTTCGCAATCACTTAAAAGCGTAGTACAAGACCAGCAAGGCTATATGTGGCTTGGTACTCAGTTTGGCTTAAGCCGTTTTGATGGCACAACATTTACAAACTACAACACGCAAAATAGCCCGTTCTTGCCTAGTAATGGTATTAATAAACTTTTAGTCGATTCTAGTGGCTTATTATGGGTAGGTACTAAAAGTGGCTTGGTAGTTATTAATCCTGCCACATTTGCAGCACAAGAGTTTAATATTAAAGGTCCAGTAAGAGATATTCTTGAGGACTCTAAAGGCAGCATATGGATTGCGGCTAATGGTTTATACTATGTAGATAGAGGGCAAGTTGATTTACGCACTCAAGTAAATGGTCCCCTACCTATTGTTAATGCTACCGTAATTACCCAAATTGTTGGCTCTGTTAGCCAAATGGCACTCTCTCCTGAAGGTATTTGGCTGGTTAATGATCGTCATTTATTACGCCTTACTAAAAACTCATCAGACTTCTCTAAACTACGTTTAGAGCTTACCGCTAAAATATCGTTACCAGAGCGCTTAGCGCAAACCATAGTGCACGACTTATCATTCTTAAACGGTAATTTGTATATAGCCTCTGAGTTAGGTGCATACTTTTTAGATTTAGATGACGAACTAAGACCTTTTCCTTTACCTAATGCAAATAACTCAGCCGTTTATAAGTTTATGAGTGATACCGATGGTGGCTTATGGGTTTCGACTTATGGACGTTTATTATTTAGAGATAAAACCGGTGAGTGGCAATGGGTAGAGCCAAGCCAACTTGATCAAAGCATATGGTTTGCTGATATTTTTAGAGATGATAAAAATAACGTTTGGTTAGCAAGTTTTAGTGAAGGCTTATGGCTTGCCCATGAAGGGCGGGTAGAAAGGCATTCAGCAGTTTCAGATATGACCGAGTCTGTTATGGCTATTAGCCAAGCTCCAGATGGAAAACTGTGGGTTGCTAACAAAAGCGGCATTGGTTATTTCGATTTAGATAAAAGTTTTATTAATTTAGTTCCAAGTAGTAAATATGGATACGCGTCAGTACACGATCTACAATTCGATGGTGAACGATTATATATAGCCACGGGGCGCGGCTTATTTGTTTTTGAAAACAAGACACTTTATACCGTCCCTGGTCGAGCGCTTCGCGATAACCCGGTATTTGCAATAAGTCGCTCTAGTAAAGGCGGTTTTTGGATTGGTACCGGACGCGGTTTATATCGATTAAATTATGCTGGTTTAACGCCTTTTGCATATAACGCTTTTTTAGGTAGTAAGTTTATTACCTACGTATTGGATAAAACAAACTTTGGTGTGATTGGTACTAGTAAAGGCGCATATTACTTTACAGACCGTGGCATTGAAAAAATTGGTGACCAAACAACACTTGAAAGTGCATACGTAACTAGCGTGCTACATATAGATGGCGTGGGTATTTTAATCGGCTCTCTTAACGATGGGCTTTTTTACAGAAGTACGCAAGGGCAGTGGCGTCAACTCGATGCAGCTAATGGCTTACCGTATGGGTCTATATTTAGCCTAGAATATGATGAAAAGTTAAAGCATGTTTGGGTAAGCACCATGAAAGGTGTTTACAGAATGCCTGTAGAGCAATTTAAAACAGAGATAAAAAGCTTAAAAGTTGAAGAAGTGATTTCATCTTTTGACCGTCAACTCGATGGTAAAGCGAATCAATGTTGTAGTGGACTTGGGCATGATGCGGTAGCAGACACCGGTAATTCTATTTGGTACCCAAGCTTACAAGGTGTTGTTGAAATACCTAAAAATGTAGAGCTATTTGGTGTGCTTGCATTAAAGCCAACAATAGAAACAATAACAACACCACTTCGTCATTTAACCACCGCTGCGCTTGGTAAAAAACCATCATTAGAAACAGACGAGCGTGATATAACGCTAACTTACACAGCTATTGATTACTATGCACCAAACAGTATTGAATTTAGATATAAACTAAGTGGCTTAGATAGTGACTGGCGCTATGCTAATACGCGACGTGAAGCTATTTATACTAACTTGCCTCCAGGCTCGTTTTTGTTTCAGTTAGAAGCGAAGCGCCAAGGTGAAGACTGGACTAAAGCGCAAGAAGTAGAATACGGTTTTGTAGTGCCTGAGCGCTTTGACGAAACTATTTACTTTAGGCTTTTAATTACCAGTGGCTTTATTTTGCTTTTTTATCTCATTTTTTGGGTATTTAGAGCGCAAGAGCGTAGAAAACAAGAAGCATTAGAGGGCTTGATCACCGAGCGTACCTTAGAGCTTCGTCAAGCTAATGATAAATTAGGCCAAGTGAATTCACAGCTTAAATTAGTTAGTCACTCAGATGAGCTAACGGGGCTGCGTAGCCGCCGCTTTTTGTTTGATCAACTCCCTAAAGATATTGAACACTTTCAACGTAATTCACAATCGCTGCAGGCACAAGGCAAGTCACTGGTGCTGGTAATTATTAACTTTGATAATTTCAGCCGTATTAATGATGCCTATGGCCCAATTGCAGGTGATAGCTGCTTACAGCAAATGGCTGCATTATTAAATTCGCGTACGCAGGGTTCTGACTATGTGGCACGTTGGAGTGGTGATGAGTTTTTACTATTATTACGTGATTTTAAATGTAATAAAATAGACAGCTATGCTTCAGATCTTTGTAAAGTAATAGCGGCTAATTCATTCCAATTACCAAATGGAAAAACAACTAATATCACGGCATCAATTGGTTGGTCATTTTATCCATTACCACTTTTGGGTGGGCAGGTAATTAGCTGGGAGACATCTATTAACCTAGCAGATATTTCACTACACCAAGTTAAAAAGCGCGGTGGTGATGGTGTTGCAAATATTACGTTTGATGATCAGCTTGATGCATTTGAGTTTGAACAAAATTCTAACGTTGATCAACAATTAGGTATTTTACAAAGCAATGGCCTAGCTGATATTAAAGTGTGGATGCGCTGATCAGCAATATTTGATATTAAAAAAGGAGCCTAGGCTCCTTTTTTAATATGCTCAACTTTAAATGTATAGGAAGTTAATTAATAAACGCTTTAATAGCGGTTAATATTCCTTGCTCGCCTAATCCCATTTCATCGTGCATTTCATCTTGGGTGCCGTGTTTAATAAACTCATCAGGAATACCTAAGTTAAGGATATTAATATCAGCTTTTTGCGTTGCTAAGAATTCGTTAACTGCAGAGCCGGCACCGCCAGCAATCGCATTATCTTCAAGCGTAACAATTACATCGTGGCTAGTTGCAAGCTCATTTAAAAGTGCAGTATCAAGTGGTTTAATAAAACGCATATTAACAAGCGTTGCATCTAATTCATCTGCAGCAAGCTGTGCATTTTCAAGTAATGTACCGAACGATAAAATGGCAATTTTACTGCCTTTCTTAATTGTATCTGCCTTGCCTATTTCAAGCAGTTGCATAGTGCTTTCAATGTCTGCAGTACCTGCACTACCTCGAGGATAACGAACTGCAACAGGGCAGTTTGCTTTATAACCGGTGTATAGCATTTGACGGCACTCGTTGGTATCGCTTGGTGCCATAATTACCATATTTGGAATGCAGCGCATAAAGCTTAAATCGTACGCACCTTGGTGAGTTTCACCATCGGCTCCCACAATACCAGCGCGGTCAATGGCAAATAATACAGGTAAGTTTTGCAGTGCAACATCATGTATTAATTGGTCATACGCACGTTGTAAAAAGCTCGAGTAAATAGCAACAACAGGTTTTAAACCTTCACATGCAAAACCAGCAGCTAAAGTAACGGCATGCTGCTCAGCAATAGCTACATCAAAGTATTGATCTGGATGCTCTTTAGAAAAACGTACCATGCCTGAACCTTCGCGCATTGCAGGCGTGATAGCCATTAACTTGCTGTCTTGTTCGGCCATATCACATAACCAATCGCCGAATACTTTTGAAAAAGTAGCAGCACTAGGTTTAGATTTAGGTAGGCTAGTTGTGCTCGGATCGAATTTTGGTACACCATGGTAGCCAATAGGATCGGCTTCAGCCGGTTTGTAGCCCTTACCTTTTTGGGTTTTTATATGTAAAAGCTGTGGGCCTTTTAAATTACGCATATTACGTAATGTATCTACAAGCATGTTTACATCGTGACCATCAATGGGACCAATGTAATTTAGGCCTAATTCTTCAAAGAAGGTACCTGGGATCATCATGCCTTTAATGTGCTCTTCCATTTTACTGGCAAGTTGCTTTACCGGAGGCACCCCTGAGAGTAACTTTTTACTACCTTCACGAATGTTAGTATAAAAGCTACCTGATAAAATTCGAGCAAAGTGATTTGTTAATGCGCCAACATTTTCAGAAATCGACATTTCGTTATCATTTAAAATAATAAGCATGTCTGATTTTACATCACCTAAATGATTCATCGCTTCAAATGCCATGCCTGCGGTTATAGCTCCGTCACCAATAATGGCTACAGACTTTCGACCTTTACCTTCTTTTTGTGCAGCAATAGACATACCTAAAGCAGCCGAAATAGAGGTGCTTGAATGGCCTACGCTAAACGTATCGTATTGGCTTTCATCGCGAAAAGGAAAAGGGTGCAAACCGTCTTTTTGGCGAATAGTGTGCATTTGCTCGCGACGACCAGTAAGAATTTTATGCGGATAAGCTTGATGACCCACATCCCAAACTAGGCGATCGTCTGGAGTGTTATAAACATAATGCAGCGCAACGGTTAGTTCAACCGTCCCTAAACCAGACGCTAGATGACCGCTACTTTGCGATACTGAGTTGAGTAAATAATCGCGCAGCTCATTGCTAAATGCAGGGAGTTTGTCTTGCGCTAAGTCACGCAATTGGGCTGGCTCGTCAACCAAATTAAGTAATGGATACTTGCTACTATCAAGTGTCATGGTTTTATATATATCCTTCGCTAACATTAATTAATTCAAAGCTTTTACGAATAATTAATGTTGAGTAATAATGTCAGTGCTAATTGCAATACGTATGAGCAAAAATTAGTGGTCACGCTCAATTAGGTAATTTGCTAGCGACGCAAGAAGTGTTGTGTCAGCATCTATATTTGCTAACGCTTCATGGGCTTGTTGTATTAAATTTTGCGCCTTTTCTTTAGCGCCTAGCATACCTAATAACGCCGGATATGTCGCTTTATTCGCGGCAATATCGGAGCCTTGTGGCTTTCCTAAAATAACTGTATCGCCTTCAACATCTAAAATGTCGTCGTGTACTTGAAATGCTAGCCCTATAGCATACCCAAAAACACTTAAATTTTCTAAGGTTTGTTGATCAGCCTTTTCACTGCACAGTGCACCAAGTGTAATTGCGCAATTAATTAGAGCCCCGGTTTTTAGCTTATGTATTCGCTCAAGCTCTTGTACGGTAATCACTTTATCAGTTGCTGCTATATCAAGGCCTTGTCCGCCAACCATACCCTGAAGGCCTGATGCGTGGGCAAGTGTAGCAATCATTTTTACTTGTGTTTGCGATGAGCATTCAAATTTGTGATTCGCAATAAGCTCAAAAGCAAGAGTTTGAAGAGCATCACCGGCTAAAATTGCATTTGCCTCGCCAAACTCTATATGACAAGTAGGGCGTCCGCGGCGTAAGTCGTCGTCGTCCATTGCTGGTAAGTCATCATGGACTAACGAATAGCTATGAATACACTCAATTGCAGCAGCAAGTACGTTTAAGTCTTGATGGTTTGCGCCGAGCATTTTACCTGTGGCATAAACTAAAAATGGACGTAATCTTTTACCACCATTAAATAATCCATACTGGGTGGCGTTCTTTACCGTTTCTTCTGTATCGAGAGGCTGGTTAAAATGCTGTTGTAAGGTCGCTACTACATCTTTTTGAGCACGTTCAATATGATTTTTTATGCTCACAGCTATTCCATATCATTATCAAAATTTGTAAGTACTGACTTTTCGCCATTCCCCATCAAAATTGATACTTTTTGTTCTGCTTGCTGTAATTTCCCTGATGAAGCACTTGCTAATGCAATTCCACGCTCAAATTGCTTTAACGATTGCTCAAGCGATAAGTCACCTTGTTCCATGTCACTAACGATTGTAGATAATTCTTCTAGTGCTTGTTCGAAACTTAAGTTTTCAGGTTTTTTAGTCGCCATCTTTATTTCAGCTTACATAATAAATTTAGGGGTCAATTTTAGGGGGAATGCTAAACTAGGTCAAAGGATGATATTGGTTTTTTACCTTTATAACGTTAAATTATATTTCAAGTGCATTAATAAAGCCTTAATAGCGGTCTGTTGGTTTAATAAATCAATTGATAATTAGGTAGCCCTTATAACTTGATCTAAGATAGTGCTAAAGGCTGCTTTTTATGTTTATTTATAAAAATGGCTTAAGCAATTCAATATGTTGCCGATAAGCAGTTAATAATAAAAGTTTATGATAAGGCCATTAAGCATGAAACTTCTGGAGGAAATGTGGATTTAGCAACCATAATCGGGATCCTAGGCGCAATTGGCTTAATTGTCATGTCTATGTTTATGAGTAGTAGCGGTGAAATGGCTATGTTTTACAATACCCCGTCTGTGGTTATTGTATTTGGTGGTTCACTCTTTATTGTTTTATCAAACTTCACCATGTCGCAATTTTTGGGGATAGGTAAAGTTGTTGCCAAAGCGTTTATGTTTAAAATCGAAACGCCAGAAATACTTATCGAAAAAGCAGTAGAACTTGCGGATTCAGCTCGTAAAGGCGGTTTTTTAGCACTCGAAGAAGCTGAAATTCCAAACCCCTTTATGCGCAAAGGCGTCGATATGCTCGTTGATGGCCACGACGCAGATGTAGTTCGCGCTACACTTCAAAAAGATATTTCTCTAACCACGACTCGCCATGAATTGGGCGCGGGTTTATTTAAGTCGTTAGCTGATATAGGGCCTGCAATGGGTATGATTGGTACTCTAATTGGTTTGGTTGCAATGTTGTCTAACATGGATGACCCAAAGGCAATTGGTCCGGCAATGGCAGTAGCACTATTAACAACTTTATATGGCGCGTTTTTAGCCAATGTTGTGGCAATTCCTATTCAGGTAAAACTCGAACTGCGTAAAGACGAGGAAGCTATGAATCAGCGTTTAATTTTGGATGCTATTTTAGGTATACAAGATGGTCAGAATCCAAAAGTAATCGAAGGTATTTTGAAAAATTACTTAGCTGAATCTAAACGCAAAGTAGATACCGAGGAGTAACTATGTCTGATCAAGAGTGTAAATGCCCACCACCAGGTCTACCTGCATGGATGGGAACGTTTGCCGATTTAATGTCACTGTTAATGTGCTTTTTTGTACTCTTGCTCGCGTTTTCAGAAATGGATGTACTTAAGTTTAAACAAATTGCGGGCTCTATGAAGTTTGCTTTTGGTGTGCAGAATAAAATTGAAGTAAAAGACATCCCTAAAGGTACCTCTGTTATTGCCATGGAGTTTACCCCAGGCAAACCAGAGCCAACCCCAATAGAAACCATTCAGCAGCAAACAGTCGAAATGACTCAACAAATGTTAGAGTTTCAGGCTGGCGATGAAAGTTCAGCAGGCGGCAGGCAAGAACAGCGCGGGGATAAACGCGGTGGTGAATCTCGTAGTACCTCACAAGAAGAATCTTCTGAGCAAGCAACTTCAGCAGCCGATCAGGAGCAAACTAACGAGCTTGTTAAAAAGATAGCGCAGCAGCTTGAAAAGCAAATAATCGATGGCGCAATTGAGCTTGAGTCTTTAGGGCAGCAAATAATTATTCGCATTAGAGAGAATGGTTCATTTCCTTCAGGTAGTGCATTTTTACAACCTAAGTTTAAACCTATAATTCAAGATATCGGTGTGCTGTTAAAAGATGTACCCGGTGAAATAACAGTATCTGGCCATACAGATGATTTTCAGGTATCGAATGAGTTATATATTAATAATTGGGACCTATCATCAAAGCGTGCTGTAGCCGTTGCAAGTGAACTGCAAAAAGTCCAAGGATTTGATAAAACCCGAATGATGGTGGTTGGTCGAGCTGAAACACGACCACTTGTACCGAATGACACAGATGAAGATCGCCGCAGGAATCGCCGAGTAGAAATATCTATATTACAAGGTAAAGCAAAAGAGTCAGCTCCTATCGACGTAAGGTAGTACTGCTTGGCAAAGCTTATTTTTTAGCTTAAAGTAAAACTCCTTAACAATTGTAATGGAGTACTTATGAAAATAATAAATAAATATTGTTATATGCCGGGCAACGGAACTGGTGGAGACGATGATAAGACTAAAGAATAACCATGCCTTTATGGGTTGATAAAGTAATCTTTTTTCTTGAACTTAGCTGGGTTTTATTTTTAATCCCGGCTATTTTTATTTTCTATTTACGTAAAGATTTTTTGGCATTACGGTTTGTATGTATAACAGGAGCATTTTTTTTATTTGGTGCACTTATATTCGATTCTTTAAAAGAGTTTGATAAAGATATTTATATATATAGGTATCTTGTTTGGGCGTTTAATGACATTGCTTGGATGGCACTTATTGCATATCTAGGTTTAAAAGATAAAGTTTATTTATGGCAATGTGTGGTAGGTCAGTTAGTTGTTATTATGGCACCAATTTTACAACTTTTTCGTGTTGTTGATCGCCACCTTTGGGATTTATCTTATAGTACGCTGATCTATAAAACGCTTTTACCTTTAATTAATATAGGCACTGTAGTGGTGTGCTATCTTCCGCTGATTTATTTAGTGATCAAAAATAATAAAGTTGTAACCAGTAATGGTTATAAAAAAGCCCCTCCTTTAAAATAGCTGTGCTAAACTACTGTTTATATGAACAGTGGTGAGCAAGCTATGAAACTCTACATTGCAGAAAAACCTTCACTTGGACGCGCTATTGCTGATGCGTTACCAAAACCACATAAAAAACACGATGGTTATATAGAAGTCGCTAATGGCGATTGTGTATCGTGGTGTATTGGGCATTTGCTAGAACAAGCAGAACCTGATGACTATGATGAGCGTTTTAAAAAGTGGCAGTTTGAACACTTGCCTATAATACCTAAGCAATGGAAGCTAAAAGCTAAAACCAAAACACGTAAACAGCTCACTGTTTTAAAAAAATTAATTAAACAAGCTTCGCAACTTATTCACGCTGGCGATCCAGACCGTGAAGGCCAGCTATTAGTCGATCAAGTAATTGAAGAAGCTAAAATAAGTCAGGCTAAAAAGCAGAGTACACAACGTTTACTCATTAGTGATTTAAACTTATCGGCAGTAAAAAAATCATTGAGTAATATGCGCTCTAATCGAGACTTTATTCCGTTAAGTGTATCTGCTTTAGCACGCTCTCGTGCTGATTGGCTATTTGGTATGAATTTAACGCGTGCATATACATTAGCGGGTCAAAAAGCAGGATTTGGTAATGTACTTTCGGTAGGACGGGTACAAACCCCTATTTTAGGGCTTGTTGTTAATAGAGATAACGAAATAGCACACTTTGTATCTAAGCCTTTTTACGATGTACTGGTGCATTTACTTACTCCAGATAACCAGCCATTCATAGCTAAGTGGGTTCCTAGTAAAGCATGTGAGCCACATCAAGATGAAGAAGGGCGAATACTTAACAAAGCACTCGCAGAAAATGTTGCTTCGCGTATTACCAAACAAAATGCTGAGCTTACAGCGCTTGAGCAAAAACAAAAAAAACAAAGTGCTCCATTACCTTATAATTTATCTGCACTGCAAATAGATGCGGCTAAAGCATTTGGAATGCCGGCTCAAAAAGTGTTGGATATTTGCCAAATACTTTATGAGCGACATAAATTAATTACCTACCCACGCTCGGATAATCGTTATTTACCTAAAGATCACCATCAAGATGCATCTGCTATTTTTAAAGCTATAAGTGCTAATGGTGGGCAAAGCACCGAATTGGTAAATGGGGCTGATGTAAAAAAGCGTAGTAAATGTTTTAACGGTTCAAAAGTGGCTGCCCATCATGCCATTGTCCCTACGGCTAAGCAGTTAAAGTCAGCGAGTTTGAGCGGTGACGAAGCGAAGGTATATCAATTAATAAGCCGCCATTATCTAATTCAGTTTTATCCCGACTATATATATAACGAAACTAAAGCAGAGATAACAATCGCTGGCGGATTATTTAAAGCAAATGCAAAACAAGATGTAAGCTTAGGCTTTAAGGTATTAATGGGTAAGTCTGAATTAAAAGATGAAGCTACGTTACCTCCTTTAACAGAAGGTATGTCTCTTTTTTGTGAGCAAGGCGAAGTAGTCGAAAAGCATACATCACCCCCAGCTTATTTTACCGATGCTACATTATTGGCTGCGATGACCGGCATTAGTCGTTACGTTAAAGATCCACAAATTAAAAAAGTATTAAAAGACACTGATGGTTTAGGTACGGAGGCAACACGTGCGGGAATAATCGAGTTGCTATTCAAGCGGCGTTTTTTAAAACGTGAAGGTAAGTCAATTAGAGCGACCGAAACGGGACTTGCCCTTATTAGCGTATTACCACAAGGTTTAGCGAGTCCTGATTTAACCGCAAAGTGGGAATCGAGCTTAGGTGATATTGCGCAGCAAGTAATGAGTTATCAGCAATTTTTACAGCCGTTACTTGCCGACTTAAATGGGTTTGTACAATTAGCAGCAAACTGCGATAGCAATGCATTTGCAAGGTTACCAAAAAGCTCACCTAAAAAACGTTTTGCTAAATGAGGTGGAAAAGCGACCTTTAAAAAGTCGAGTTATAAAAAAAGCTCTGTTGCTAGTTAGCTACAGAGCCATTTTATTAAACGATATCACTTAACCTGAACTCTGCTTGAGATAGATTTATTATCCAGAATTCAGGTTACTTATTAAATAAAGCAACAGCAGCATTACTCATTGCTTTTATTCCGGTAGGGATAGCAACTTTATAATCTGGTGCAAATTTACTAGAGTGTAGGGAAGGGAGTACTTCACCTGTTTTTATCGAATCTGCATATTGTGCTTGGTTTACGCCACCTAGCCAAAATAAGGTAATAGGGATGTTTTCATCGGTGCGTCCGTATAGGCCAAAGTCTTCACCCGCCATTACAGCTTGTGTTTCAAGCACATTAGTATCACCAATTGCGTTGGCAATAGAGTTTCTAACAATGTCTGTTTGTGCAGGGTTATTATAAGTAGATGGAATAGATTCATCTTCATGTACATATACTACAGGGTAGTTTGATTCATTTAAGCCAGCACTTTGTGCAATACCTGCCGTGATTCGTTTTATTGCTGCTATTTGAGCACTTCTAACATTTGGGTTATAGCTTCTGAGAGTGAGTTGTAGTTTTACTTCATCCGAAATCACATTATGTTTTGAGCCACCATGAATAGACCCAACCGTAATAACTGAAGGCTCTAGCGGTGAAAGTTCTCGGCTTGTGATTGTTTGCAGAGCAAGTACTGTGCGTGCAGCTATAACCACAGGGTCTATAGTTGTATGCGGGTAAGCACCATGACCACCTTTACCTTTAATTGTAATATCGACAGAATCTACACTTGCCATAGTGTATTCATTTTTCATTGATACCTTACCAGCGGGGACGCTAGCACTTACATGCAAAGCAATTATATGATCAGGTTTTTCATATTTACTAAATAGCCCTTCGCCTAACATCGCTTTAGCACCCCCACCAACTTCTTCGGCAGGCTGTGCAACCATCATCAAAGTGCCTTTCCATTGATCTTTGTGTACTATTAATTGCTCAGCAGTACCAATAAAAGAGCTCATGTGAATATCGTGGCCACAACCGTGCATTACACCTACTTTAGCACCATGCTCGTCTATTACTTTAACTTTTGAGGCATAGGACTTTCCTGTCTGCTCTATAATAGGTAAGCCATCGGTGTCAGTACGGATCATCACGGTTGGACCGTTTCCGTTTTTGTAAATGCCGACAATACCAAAGCCACCTACATTACTTGTTACTTTAAAACCCAGCTGAGTTAATTTATCCGCTATTTTATTACCCGTTTCTTGTTCGTGATAAGAAAGCTCTGGCGATTGGTGTAAATCGAGGTAAAACTTTTCTATAGCTGGCATGGTTTTGCTTAAATTCAAATCGAGTCCATTTGCTTGTACTAATGGGCTTGCTAATAAAAGTATTGCACTTAGATAAGTTAATTTCATGTTTTCCCTCATTGTTGAATATGTATACCGGATGATTTAGGTATATGACTTGTAATTATTATGTTCACCACCATATAAAAACCTAAATAGATGAATATGGCAATCAATTCAATGAGCAACATAGTTAGTATTAATGCGCAAAACCTTCAACAAGTACTCGGTGAAACATCACAACAAAAATTGGTGTTGCTTAACTTTTTCTCTCCTCAAAGTCCTGACTGCATCGGACAGGCTGCAATTTTAGATAAAGTAGCGGCAGAATATGCAAGCTATATAGTAGTAGCAAACCTAGATTGCGATGCAGAGCAAGCACTCGCATCTCAACTTGCGCAACAAGTTGGTCTGCAAACACTGCCTACGCTTGTATTATTAAAAGACTCTGCACCAGTAGATTTACTTGCAGGTGTTCAAAGTGAGGCACAAATACGCGAAGCCCTAGCAAAGCATTTACCTGCGCAACAAGACTTACTGTTAGAGCAAGCAAAACAAGCGTTATTAAAGTCAGATTTAAATGCTGCATTTAATTATGCAAAGCAAGCTTATGAAATAGACAGCGGTAATGCACGCATCAAATTAGTGCTTGCAGACATATGTATTCAAATTCACAAGGTAGATGAAGCCCAAGCGCTTATAAATACAATAGACGCACAAGAGCAAGATGCTTACTTTAATAATATAAAAGCAAAATGCGAAGCTGCGCTTGAAGCAAAAGACTCACCAGAGATTAAAGAAAAGCAACAACAAGTAGAAAAGTACCCTAATGACCTAGAATTAAAAGAAGAGCTCAGTATTTTACTCAATGAAGCAGGCAGAAAAGAAGAAGCATTGGATATACTATTTACAGTGCTTCAAAAAGATCTGAATTTCAATGAAGCGAAACCAAGCTTTTTAGCCATTATTGCCTCTTTACCCGATGGTGATGCGCTCGCAGCAAAGTATCGTCGCAAGTTATATAGTATTTTATACTAGATTCTAATAACTATTACTTTTGAGAAGCACCTATATAGGGTGCTTTTTGTATTTTTAGGGTTTTAATTAAAAGCTTTAGTATGGTTTAGCTATGTAAAAACAAGAGTTATCAACAGGTTTTTGTGGGTAACTTGTGCTTATCATGTGTGCTTGCTTGGGGCTTAATTTTAATTACTATTTTATGCAAATAACGCTTGCGTAAAATCCGCCGCTCCCTATAATGCGACCCCACTGAGACAGGAAACGCCAACGCATAGCGAGGCACGAACTACTCAGAGAGTTAAGTAAAACTTCGGTTTTAAATTATCT